>DKME01000042.1:20850-22273 GCA_002469525.1 Actinobacteria bacterium UBA7422 | reverse complement strand
GAGCCGTCAGATAGTGAAGGTGCTGTACAGGTCAGCGAGGAGGTTGTGCATACGACAATGCCCGAAGGGTCAACCATGTCGTAGCCGGTAACTGTTTCTGGCGATGTTATCGGCGGACTCCAATTGGCAACGACCGTGTTGTTCACCGCTGTCAGCGTTACCTCGGTTGGTGCAGAAGGAATAGTTGGATACCCCGCGCCGGCAAGTGCCTGATTAACAAGGTCGAGGTAGTTGATAGCGCTGAACCCCACCATGAGGTAGGCACCCGCGTAGTTGGCGATGCAACCACCTGCCGAACCGGAGTTAACGCCGAGTACCAAATTCTCCCCAGAAGAATTAGTTGCATAGGTCGGACCACCACTATCACCGCTGCAAACCCCCACTGAAGCATTTTGGCCAATGGAAAAAACTGGACCTATTGTGGAATCGGGTAAGTAGGTGTCAATGGGAACGGTTGCTTGATTGGGGGTGACGTCTCTTTGATCGGGGGCTTTAAGCCCGTAGCCGACGATAGTTGCGGGGTACAAAGAATCTGCCCAGCGCCGCATCTCAGCAGAGGTGGCTAGCCTGGTGTACATGCTCGGCCCTAAATCTTGATCCAACAACAGCACTGCGAAGTCGTTAGGTTCCACCCGGGTTGAGGCATTCACGTAACTCGCGGGGGTCCATATCCCGATTACATTCGCGGGACTTGCACCCTGCGGTCCGGTGTTGGTGTATTGAACGGCGGCAGCACCGGGTGGGAAAACTGCCAGTCGCGGGACCACAGTGGCACTCCTTTCCTGGGTAACACAGTGACCCGAAGTGAGGAGAACCCGAGGCTTCCACACAACCGCACTGCAGCTTTTGCCCCACGAGTTGCCATCGAAAATTGCAAGGGCCGCCACACCCGGATTCCCTGTTGCAGGAGTCCCACCGTAAATCCGAGGTGTCAGGCCAGAGCCGTTGGCGTGGATGCCTGTGGCACCGATCGAAGTGAGTGTGGAAGTGAGTGCCGAAACGGCCATAATGGTTGTCAAAGCTTTCGCAAAAGGCGGGATTCTCACTTACACAGAGTAAGTCAACCCGATGAAAGATGCTGAAAGGCTCCTAGATTATCTCTTAGACTCAGTGGCTCACAGCAGATTACTGATCGGAGTCGCAAGATATGAGTGCACCCACGGNNACAATTACCGCACTGGGCGGGTTGTTGGTCTCGCGGGAACAGCAGCACTGGGCGGGTTTTTGTGCGGCTTTGACTCTGCGGTGATCAACGGAGCGGCCTCCCTTGCTTTTAATCTCACTCGTTGGTGAACCTTCTATCACCGGAGTTGACCAACTGAAGCCAGGAGTGGTGGGTAGTAAACCTTCATCTTCAGTAACGGTGCATACTGCCCCAGGTTGAATGTTGGCGATCTCAAGAAAGCCATTATTGGGCGGGACT
>DKME01000042.1:0-20837 GCA_002469525.1 Actinobacteria bacterium UBA7422 | reverse complement strand
GTGCTGTTCCACTCTTGTTCCAACCTCCACCGCCCGTTGATTCTTGTCGCCATCATGATCGCCATTGTTATTTTCGGCGAAGGCCGCTCCGGTGGCTGATTCTGTGCCGACAAGAAGCGCAGCTCCTGCGGTAATTGTGACGATCCGCTGAATATTGGTTCGGCTATTCGACCTGAGTTTCATTCTCTCCCCTTCAATTCAATGTTGAAAATGCGTAGGCACTTTCGCTGACATTGAAAGTATGACTTTTAGTGGGATTCGATGGCGAGGCAGAAGCGGACAGAAAAAAATGTTGATCAATCATGAGCGATCAAGCGAAGTTGAGGATGGCTCCACAGAACTTGGGCGAGATGGACAGAATCTGTGCGTCAGTCGCCTAATTTGGATGACTTTCCCAGGAACTGGGAAAGTCGGGTGCGGGTGCGGGTGCGGGTGTGGGCGAAGAGGGACTCGAACCCCCGACTTCATCCTTGTAAGGGATGCACTCTAACCAACTGAGTTACTCGCCCGGAAAGTTGAAGATTACATGAAGCCATGGTTGCGTGACTCACGGCTCCCGCAAAAGTTGTAGATAGGCTTTGACATCATTTCAACTCAATGACGCCGTAGAGGAAGTTCTGACAGTGACTGTAGGAAATAAAGGTGCTCGGGTTGCCCCACCGATTCTGGTTTTTCTCGCTTTGACTCTGGGATTCACGGTGGCTGATCTCAGTGATGTCCGTTGGCTCGGGGGTCTCGTCATGCTGGTGATTGGTGGGGTAGCTGTTTTCTTGATGAACCGGAGGGCGGGTATTGCGAGAACAGTCATTGGATTTTTCGTAGTCGTTGTCGGGTTCATTTCCTCGCACGCGCTTGGCTCGCTGCTTGGTGCCTACGGTGCACTGTTTGTCGTTTCCATTGCGTGCGCGGTTGTAATTTATTTCTTAACTCCCAATTCTGGTTCGAACACTGCCTAGAGTCAGGTTTCTTTACCCGGCAAATGGGTCAGGTGGCCGTATCCTGTTAGCGGTTCCAAAGACTTGGAACATTCGCTTCCCGAAAGGTGCATCATGAAAATAGCATTAGCTGGAATCGCTCTCCTTGGAGCAGCTTCCCTCGTCCTCGCAGGTTGTTCAAGTGATTCAACAGATGAAGCCGCCGTCGGTGGCACGGTTGAGTGCAGCGATGCAGCGATCGCTGAAGCCGTCAACGCTGATCCAGCATTCGCGAATTACACGGTGACTGACTACAAGTGTGCCGACGGTTGGGCGTATGCCTCAGCAGATCCAGCAGAAGGGGAAATGGGAGCTCCAGCCATGATGATCTTCGAAGCTGAAGGCCAGTTCTGGATCCCCAAGTCTGCAGCTGATGTTTGTGGCACATACACCGACGGAACATTCCCATCAGATGCCTTGATCCCGGAGTCGTTGTATGACCCAGCCTGCCTCGCAGGTTAAGAGCAGTTATTAGTTCGAAGCCAATAAATGTGGAGTCACCCCAGCGGGTGGCTCCACATTTGTCATAGTTGGTAGGTAATGTGTCAATATGCCTAATGTCGCCGACCTTTGTGACCTGCTCGACCGTCATTTCCCACCAGATACCGCAGACTCCTGGGACAGTGTCGGGCTCATTTGCGGGGATCCCGCCGCAACCGTGAGCCGGGTGCTTTTCGGCCTTGACCCCACGATCGAAGTAATCCACGAGGCTATCGAAGTTCAAGCCGACTTGGTTGTCACCCACCATCCGCTCTTCCTCACTGGGGTTCATGGAGTTTCCCGTGACACGCTCGGCGGTCGGGTCGTGCACGAAGCAATCTCACACGGAATCGCACTGTTTAACGCCCACACGAATGCCGATCATGCGAACCCGGGAGTCTCCGACGCCCTAGCGGCAGCATTGGGTTTAGTTGAGTGCGCTCCAATTCAACTCGGCGACACACCGTTTACTGGAGCAGGCCGGATTGGGCGATTGCCCTACACCCAGAGTTTGTCTGAGTTCGCCGAGCACGTTGCTCTGGCACTTCCTGAGACCGCTGGAGGGATTCGCATATCGGGGGATCCTGAGAAGGTAATTGACATGGTTGCGGTCTGTGGGGGGTCAGGAGACTTCCTTCTTCCACTGGCCGCGAACCTCGCGGACGTGTACGTCACCTCAGACCTCAAGCACCACAGGGTGCTGGATCATCCGCGGGATGCCTGCGCATTAATCGACGCATCACATTTCGCCACCGAGTGGCCGTGGGTTCTCGCCGTTGCCTCGTTGGTGGCATCAGAGCTCGGTTCGGGCGTGAGTACATTGGTGTCGGAAGTGAGAACGGACCCCTGGACGGCACATAACGCCTCACCTGGTGTTCTTGCCTAGCAATGAACTGAAAACTCAATAGTCGCCGGCACCGCACTAAAAGGAGATCGCATTGAATATTGATCCGCACATGCAAGGCAAGCTCCTTGACCTGCAAGGTAAAGACACTGAAATTGCACAGCTCGAGTACAAGCGATCCAGCCTTCCGGCCATTGAGACCAAGAGTGAATTAGAGGTTAGTTTCGCCCGGGCGCGTGACCAGCACATTGCCGCTGAAGTAATTCTGAGTGACCTTGAACGTGAAGCACTTAAATCTGAGGGTGACGTTGACGTTGTTCGGCAAAGAGTTGCAAAAGATCAAGAGATGCTCGATTCGGGTGCGGTGAATGACCCAAAGCAACTCCTGAACCTTCAACACGAACTTGAATCCCTCGCTAGACGTCAGAGCGACCTTGAGGACTTGGAACTTGAGGCCATGGAACGCGTTGAGGGGGCACAAGCCGCGGTCCAGGTGCTTGCAGGGCAGAAGGCTGAGTTTGCAATCCAGCTCAAAGACATTACCGCAACACTTAACTCAGAACTCGCGAATTTAGCTGTAGATCTTGCAGAAACTCAGAGTGAGCGTGAAGCGCTGGCCAGCGGATTACCTTCAGATTTAATCGCGCTCTACGAAAAAATTCGTAGGAGCCATCAAGGCGTGGGTGCGGCCAAGTTGCACCGGGGGCAGTGCGGTGGTTGTCGGTTGGCCCTTCCGCCGCAGGAGCTCAACGTGATTAAGGCTGCCAGCCCGGACGCTGTCATTCAGTGCGAAGAGTGCCGCTCCATTTTGATTCGAACTGCTGAATCGGGTATCTAGTCCATGTCGCGTGATCTCATCGTTGAAGCAGACGGAGGCAGTAGGGGAAACCCCGGGCCAGCCGCCTTTGGGTCCCTTGTCCGTGACGCCGTTACCGGACAAGTGCTCGTTGAAGTTGCCGAGTCGGTCGGAATTGCAACAAATAACGTCGCGGAGTACGGCGGTGCAATTGCAGGCTTGCAGGCCGCACTCGAGATTGATGCAGATGCATGTGTCGAGGTTCGGCTCGATTCCAAGCTTGTTGTTGAGCAGATGTCGGGCCGGTGGCAGATTAAGCACCCAGACATGCGCGACCTCGCCAAGGTCGCTCGTGGCGTAATGCCCACGGGGCAAGTCACCTACACCTGGGTTCCGCGAGAAAATAATCGCGCAGCGGACGCCTTGGTCAATGAAGCACTCGATTTGTTTGACGGAAGTACTCCAATTCGAATTAGGAGGCAATTCACGTCCGAACTGAATGCTCTTGCCCGTGAAGATTTACTGGGATCGGTCCAGGAGCTGCAGGCGCGTGACGTCGCCGAAGAGGCGCTTCGTAGCAAGCCCAATGTAATGATTGGGTGGGCTGAATTGGGAACACCGGTCACAACGCTCATGGCTCGACACGGGGCTTCCACATACTCACTCGAAAAGCGGTTCAGCGGCTCCGGCGGAGTGGACATTCCACTTGCACCAATTGGAATTGAGCAAGCGCAAGCGCTAGCTCATGAAGTAAAGCGTCGAGGCAACGTGTCTCATATTGTTTCGTCACCGATCCTACGAACCCTTCAGACGGCCCACATAGTCGCTGAAGCCACCGGACTCGACGTTTCGGAAAACTCTGATTTTGCCGAGTGCTCATTCGGTGAATGGGACGGCCACACTTTCGCCGACGTGCGCGAACGTTGGCCCAACGAATTGGGCGAATGGTTGGCAAATGTAAATGTTGCTCCACCTGGAGGAGAATCACTTTCCCAATGCCGTGATCGTGTGAACCGGGGGCGCATGAGAGTCATGGAGCAATTTCCGGCTCAGACAATTCTGATCGTGTCGCATGTGTCACCCATCAAATTAATGACAGGTTTGGCAACAGGCGCACCACTCGAGTCCGCATTTCGCATGGAACTACCCCCGTGTTCCCTTACTAGTTTGGCCTGGTTCCCAGACGGCAATTCCAGCATGTTTTCATTTGCCGAGGCAAGTCACTTGCAGGGCCTTAGGACTGACGGGGCCTAACCGGAGCGCTGATCCGCACTCGCAGGCCTCCCATTGGACTTTCGTCAAGTTCCAACTCACCGTTGTGGGCCAAGACGACCGACTTGATGATACTCATGCCAAGTCCAAAGCCGCCCGACGCTGAGTCTCGGGCTTTATCAAGTCGAGTAAATCTGTCAAAAATTAACTCTCGCTTGTCTGCTGGGATACCTGGACCAGAATCGTCTACAAGAAGTGTGAACCACTCTTCTCCCAATTTTTCGGTACGTTCAAGTTTGACCCCTACTCGGCAATCTGTTGGGGTATAACGGGAAATGTTTTGGACCAAGTTGGATATTAATTGTGCCCATCCCTCTTCCGTTCCCATGACTGTAATATCTTCCAGATCATGGGTGAGGGTTCGGTTTGAGAGTTCGCAAAGGTCATCAAATGAGTCGCGAACAAGTGAGGTAAGTGAAAATTCGTGTGATTCGAACTGTGACGTTTCGACCAGATCAAGTTGCAGCAAGGCTGTGACTAGACGCTCAAGTCGCAATGACTCCGAGTTGATCCGGCTCAAAGCTCGCTTCTCAAATTCACTGTTGGCATTTGTTCCGGTCGCAACTGTAGAAGGATCTTGGCCGCCCATGAGAAGTTCAACATAGCCGCGAATTACCGTGAGCGGAGTTCTAATTTCATGGGATGCATCGGAGACGAAAGTACGTATTCGATTTTCAGATTCTTCAAGTTGTGACATCGAGTGAGTCAGTGAGTCAAGCATTGAATTCATTGAGTTACCGAGAACGCCCAATTCGGTTCCGGCTGCACCTTCTGGCATTCGGGTGTCGGTATCGCCCGCAACAATTGCGCTGGCTGCAGTCACCATTTCGTCAACAGGGCGAAATGAGCGGCGCACGCTGAACCAGGCGACTACTCCGCCGAACAATGTCGCAATTGAAACAATGAAGAATGTCCGCAGTGCAATTGAGTTCAATGAATCTTGGTAATTCTCCAAGGATATAAATGCTATGAGGATGCCACCCCGTGGAAACGTGCGAGTGGCGGCTCGATAACTCTGGTTCGTTTCGGGATCTATGAAAGTGGAAAACTGCTGGACCTGGGAGTCGAGCAATTCGACGGGGATGCTTGGAAGGGGATCGGGATCCTTGCCCGACCAGGAGGGGCGAACAACACTTAAGTCCCCGCGGGTATTCACGCCCACAATGGCCACAGGATTTGCGAAATCCCCGGTGATCTTCGTCGCCGCTGGATTATTAGAATTTTGAGGCTTTATTCCTGGCGACCCTAAGGTAGTTTTGAGGCTGGTATCAAGCTGGTCTAGTTGGACAGATGCAACGGTCGTGTAGGTGGCTATTCCAATAATTGTTGACGTGATCGCGATGAGTGCAGCGGTTAGCACTGTGATTCGAAGGCGCAGACTCATGGATGCCCTAATTTCCTGCAGTTGTCATGAATTGGTAGCCAACCCCGCGAATGGTCCGCAGATTTATCGCGCTGCCTAATTTCTTGCGAAGATATGAAACATAGGTTTCGACGACATTGGGATCCGCAAAATTTCCGCTCCCCCAGACTTGACTGAGAATTTGATCCTTGCTTAAAACTTTGTTAGGTGCTTCGAGAAATAGTTGCAGGAGCCGAAATTCGGTTGCTGACAGATTTGTTTCCACACTGTCAACGGTGACCAAATGTTGCTCAATATCCATGATCAACCCGCCCATACTGAGCGTAGTTGAGCCTGTTTCTTGGAGGCTGGAAGCCCTCCTCAACACAGCATTAATCCGTAAGGTCAACTCTTCGATACCAAACGGCTTGCGAACGAAGTCGTCCGCACCCAAATCAAATCCCTGTTTAATATCCTCGCGATCAAGTCGTGCCGTGAGAATAATGACGGGAAGATTGTTCCCCGTTGAGCGAAGTTTCTCAAGTACTTCGAAACCATCCATGACAGGCATGTTTACATCTAGCACTACCAGGTCCACATTGTTCTCTCGAATCAGATTCAACGCCTGCATGCCATGGTTGGCGGTAATCGTGTTGATGGACACCATGCTCAGGGCATCGACAATCAAATCCCGCACGCCTTCCTCGTCATCTACGACTAAGACAAGGGGCGATTGCATATCACTACTTTCTGCTAGTTGATCCACAAAAGTGCGGGGAACATTAATGCTCCCCGCACCCTAGCGGTTACGACTATAAACACTTCACTTATTACGCGGAAGCAGCTGAGCTTGTGGCACCGTTTGCAGTCTTTTTATCTGCTCCATTGCCGTGACCACCCTTCGAGCCTTTTTCGCCCTTAGCTGGCTTGGCAGCGGTGATTGCATCTGCCTGAGCCTGAGTGATTGTCCCGTCGGCAACGAGTGCGCTCATGACCGATGCGAAGTTCGATTCCATGTCTGGCTTGTCAGCAGCTTTGAGCGCTGAGTACAGTGCCTTTGCCTCTTCACGCGTCATGTCACCGGACTGGACCAGAGCTTTTATTCCGCCCTTTTCTGACAGAGCATCAGCCTGTGCTTGAGTGATTGTTCCCGCAGCAACCAGTGAACTGAGGTGATCTGCCTTAGCTGCCTCGCGTGCACTCTTGAGGGCATCTCCCACTGCTGTTGCTTGGTCCGTTGTCAAAGTTCCTTCGGTGACTAGAGCGGCAACTGGACCGCCACCTTTACGCTCACCTTTGTCGGATGAACCATGTGCGTTAGCCACTCCGGTTAGTGCACCTACTGTGAGTGCGGCAACTCCAACGCCGGCACCAATGCGGGTCATCCACTTCTTATTTGCTTTCATTATTGCTCCTTAGTCTTAGATGCGGGAAGTGCATCGCTTTGCGGGTGCTTCTCTTTCGTGATCAAAGAGTCACATGGCAACTTGGGAAGCCGCTGGGATAACCCTGTGAATTTGCTGAGAACTATTCGGTGACAATGTGCAGGGTAGGAATCCCTGTCCCATCAGTATTTAGGTCTGCTTGAAATCCGAGTTTCGTGAAGTAGGAACCAACTTGTTCGATTTTTGTGGGGAATCTCAGTGCGCTGCGGCAGGCAGCGCGAACAAGATCGCCTTTCGTCGCCTTATTGAAGTGGGTAACGGGTTTGAGTTTCCCGTTTACCTCGGTGAGAACTTTAACGTTAACGACAGCGCGATCTAGTTGTTTTGCCGGTGCGAGTTTTTCGTAACTGCCGGAACGCATATCAAGGACCAAAGACTCCTTTTCCCGGTCAAGGACTTCAAGTAGTTCAGGTCTCCAGTAGTGGGCAAGTGAACCGATTATTGGAATGGTCGAGCTACCGCTGAAACGGTACGCCGGAATCAGGTCAGTGGGAGCGACAAAACCGAACAGGGCCGAAGCGATCAAGATGCTGGAATCAGCTCGTGATCGGGCTTTGGCAGCCAATGTGCTGTAGCCCAGGTGGTCATAGAGAACGCCCGTGTAAATCTGGATCGCGGGAGCGCAATGCGCTGAAAGCAGCTCTTGATTGAGGGTGAGTAGGTTGGCCTGGCTTGGTCCAAGACCAAGTGCTTCGGCTGCGAGTTCTGGCTTTTCCTTACAAAAATCTGCGAGCGCTTCCATGAGTTCCATGCGTCTCGCGCCTAACTCGGGAAACACCAATTTATTGGCGGCAAATGTAGGGCCGCCGCTTGCAGGTGTCTTCCCTTCACTCGGAGGTAAGAGAAACAACATCATGGCAGCCTAAAGCATTGCCTGGAGTCCAGGTGGGGATGGAATGGTCAGCAAGGGCGTAGTGTTGGACTTGAACGAGTCGGTCGGGTGATCGCGGCACGCCTTAAAAAGCGGGTCGAGGAAAGTCCGGACTTCACAGAGCAGGGTGGTGGGTAACGCCCACCCGGAGTGATCCGCGGGACAGTGCCACAGAAAACAAACCGCCAAGGGAAACCTTGGTAAGGGTGAAACGGTGGTGTAAGAGACCACCAGTGGTGCAGGCGACTGCATCAGCTCGGTAAACCCCACCCGAAGCAAGGTCAAGAGGGTCAGCTTGCTGGCCCAAGCAGACGGGTTGCTCGCCCATTGTCTGCTGGTAGACCGCACGAGGCTGCTGGCAACAGCAGTCCAAGATGGATGGTCACCATCTGCTTCGGCAGATACAGGATCCGGCTTATAGACCGACTCGTTCCCATTTCCCTTGTTCTACCCGAACTCTTGGCGCACAAAGTTGATTTACACGGCACAATGGGCTCATGCCAAGAATTAGCGCGCCTACTATCGCCGAACACCGCGAGGAGCGCCGTGACGCTCTTTTGGCTGCTGCCGCACAACTGATGCTTTCTGGAACCCCCTTTACTGTTGCCCAAGTTGCTTCAGAAGTTGGACTTTCACGTTCAGCGGTTTACGAGTACTACGCGAGTGCCGCCGATTTAATTGCCGATGTCCTCGTCGACGAAATGGCGTTCTGGGTTGACGAGATTTCACCCATGGTCGAGGCCGAGAATGAACCACTGGATCGGATTGAGACGTGGGTTCGTGGGGTTTTAGGTTACGTAAAGGACGGTCGCCACGTATTAGTCAAGTCCGCTGCATCTGTTGAACTGCCTGAAGCTCGTAGAGCGCAGGTGTCATCCATGCACCGGGAACTTGTTGCGCCACTCGTTGACGCACTAACGGAATTGGAAGTTGCCGACGTTCGCCAGTATTCAGCCTTCTGCTGGGGAGTGTTGGACAGCGCTATCACTCGCGTTGAATCCCAAGGTTTCGACTCGATCAGCGAAGGTGACGCAGTTATGGCATTTATTTCTTCCGGAGTCTCTCGGTAGCAAAATGGGGCGAAGCGCATATTGCGCCGCACCCCATTCCATTGGTTCTGGTTGAACCGCTACCGCTAACCCAGTTTGTAGGTTGTGGTTTCCACGAGTGGCTTGAAGTTGCGTCCACCCGTAGTCGTGATCGTGAGCGTGCACGTTCCTGAGTTTGCAAGTGCAGTTATTTTCCCATCACGCACGGAGCAGTTGTCGCCGGTGATCGACGGTGTTAACCCTGAAGTGGTTGTAGCGCTGAAGGCTTGGCCGTCTTGGTCGATCGTTGTCCCAGCTTTTGGGCTGACTTTGACCGCGTCGGTTTTGCGGTCAGCGCGAACTGCCTTAAAGGCGGTTGGGAAAACCCGAAGATAGGTGGGGTTCGCGCTTTCACGACCCGCACCAAGAATGTAGACGGCGCAGGAACCCATGCCTGGTGCTGCTTCTACTCGACAGTCAACGGACTTAGTCTCGCTGGCGCCCGGTTGTGGGTTTGGGTTAGATCCGTAGAACTCACCATTGACTTTAATCTTCGCAGCAACGGTAGCTCGATCAGCGGCAATAGCAGGAATGTAAATCGCTGAGTCCGCTGAGCTATCGCAGAGTGTTGGTGCCGAACGTGGGTTCATGGGAACCGCGCAATGAAGGGCATAGATCCCAACATTTGCCGGGAGATTAGTGACGTCAATTGGTTGAACCGAGCTAGTTTCTAGTGCAACTAGAGGAGTCATGTTGTTCACTCCAGCAACAGTTGCGTTGAATGCACCCTCGGCCTGTGCTGGAACCACGGCCGTTGCGCATGCCATACCTACCACCGCGGTTACTGCAACCAGTTTTCCGACTATTTTCTTGCTGAGCATTTTTCTCCTTTTACCTATTTGAATGTAACGGGGATAAACAAATCTGAGGTGCGGATTGAAGATTTTGTATGGTCTGCTCGCGTGACAATTGCGCAGGATACGCGCCGGCAATCTATGTCACCGATTTGCGAATTCACCGTGAGTGTCACTGAGAATCGCCCACCTTTTGAATAGGGAATGGCAAGATCGCGCCCATAGGGCGGGGGGTTCGAAGAGATCCAAGCCGAGGAAGGGTCGCTAGCAGTCATGTTGATGCCACCACCGCAGGGGCCGGGGTAGATTCCGGACCCTTTCCTTGGGGTAACGCAGAGAGCCACATAAATACCCGTTCGTTGGTCGAAGCCTTTTCCTTTTACCTTTATCCGAGTACTGGTGGCATTGAGATTCTTGACAGGTTTAACTGACAGGGTGGCTTTGCCGCTTTTGGTGACTTTAGCGGGATAGATGATCGCACTTGCCGGCGTGCTCATGGCTGGGAGCAGGAGCGAAGCGCACGCAATCGCGGCAAGAACTGCTCGGTGAATTTTGGGAAAAACGCGCACGAGGAAACACTAGATTCGAATGCATTGATGCGCCTGACATGCTGTCGGCCGATACCGACAACGTGCCGGGAACCCAGCGGCGTGAGGCCTAATAATGGGACAGTGAGAAAGTTCCGTGCCCTTGTCTTTGGGATTGCACTTGTCCTTCTCAGTGCCGGCCTTACTTCCTGTTCAAGTTCAGCAGACGATGGAGTCTCACAGCTCGAGTCAAGTGCGAGCCCTTTGCCCGAAAGGATTCGCCCCATTGAGATTGCTCAAACTGACATTGCCTTCCCCGCACCTTTTGATCAAGAATGGGCGCAGGGCACGGCCACTCGCATAGTGACATTGGCGAACGGCTCGGGCGAAGTAGTCGCGGTCTTGGGCGGCGGAGATCGGGTTGTTGGTCGAGACGAAACAAGCAGTGCGCCTGAAATTTCTGGAGCACCCATTGTGACGAGTAGTCATGAGATCAATGTGGAGAGTGTTCTGGGTGTGACACCCGATTTAGTTTTGATCGACGCTTCTAGCGGTCCACAGGAAGCAATTGACTCAATCAGAAGCGCAGGCATCACCGTGGTCGAAGTGCCGGAAGCTTGGACGATCGCTGAGATTGCACCCAAAGTAGAAGCAATCGGTTCTGCAATTGGCGCACCCGTTGAAGCAATCACATACGTTGCGGGCCTCACTGCGGCAAGTGAACAGATGTCCTTGGCTCCCACACCCAAAGTCGCATTTCTCTATGTGCGAGGAACGTCGGCGATCTATTTGCTCGGAGGTGAAGGCTCGGGTGCTGATTCATTGATCCGTGAATCGGGGGGAACTGACGTAGGTGCACAGGCCGAATTGGGTCCATTCACGCCGTTGACGGCAGAGGAAATCGTTCGGCTTAATCCAGACGTCCTGCTCGTTATGACAAAGGGACTGGAGTCGGTTGGCGGGATCGACGGACTAGTTGAGTTGCCAGGCGTCGCACAGACCAAAGCTGCGGCGACTCGAGCTGTGATCGAAGTTGACGACACGTTGCTGCTGTCATTTGGCCCACGCACTGGCGACCTGATAAACGCAATGAATGAAGCACTGACTGAATTGAATTCACCGTGAGGTTTACGAGCAAGGCATGGATTCTTGGAAGTATTTTATTGGTTTTACTGTTCACGCTTATTGTGATATCACTGCAATTCGGTGCTGCCGAAGCGGACTCGGTGATTGTGTGGAATATCAGAGCGCCGCGCACAATCGCCGCAATCTTGGTGGGCGTGGGTTTGGCTAGTGCAGGTGTCCTACTTCAAGGCTCACTGCGAAATCCACTCGCAGATCCAGCACTGGTTGGTGTCTCCGCTGGAGCAGCACTCGGAGCGGTGCTTGGTGCTGCTATCGGGCTGCCATTTAATTCCCTCGGAGTCACCAGTATCGCCGTTGTGACCTCCGCGATAGCAATGGCGATTGTTGTTTGGGTGGCGCGCAGTAATGGACGGGTTGAAGTCGTCACCGTCCTGCTCGCTGGAATTGCCGTCAGTGCATTTGGTGCAGCCGCGATGTCAATCATCATCTCCATGAGTGATCTTGCAGGTGCTCGCTCGGTGACATTTTGGACAACCGGATCATTCTCACTGAGCAATTGGGACGGTGTGAACTCAATGCTGCCGGCAATCTTGATTGGAGTCATTCTCGCATTTTTTCTCGCACCTTCACTTGACCTAATGGCGCTTGGAGACGAAAGTGCGTATGCAAGCGGAGTTAATGTTTCGCGGGTTCGCGCACTTGCGCTTCTGGCCGCCGTGTTACTCACGGCCGCTGGAGTGGCAGTCGTTGGCGTGATTGCGTTCCTTGGACTCGTAGTCCCGCACGCAATTCGACTCGTTGTTGGCCCCTCACACAGGCAATTACTTGTCCTAAGCGCCATCGGTGGCGCGGTAATCCTTCTCTTGGCAGACACGGTCGCTCGACTGGCCTTCAGCCCCACTGAAATCCCAGTGGGGAGTGTCATGGCGATTGTTGGCGCACCGGTGTTCTTTTTCTTGCTTGGGCGAGCCCGCAATAGGCAAGGTGGTTGGGCGTGATTCTGATCGCAGAGCGGTGCACGGTCCGGGGAGAAGGAGAACAACTACGGCTCGACCGTGTCGACATCTCGGTAGGTGAGGGTGAAATCCACGCGATAATTGGACCAAACGGAGCCGGAAAGTCAACGCTTATGGGCGTTCTCAGCGGGATGCTGAAAGTGCACTCTGGCGCGGTCACTTTCCAAGGCTCGCCGCTTCACGACTTGGGTGTTCGCGATTTAGCGCGAGCAAGATCGATTTTGGGACAAGACCTCGCGGTGTCATTTGGATTCACCGTGGCTGAAGTCGTGGCTTGGGGCCGAACGCCCTGGCGGGGTTCGCGAGATACAGCAATGGACTCCCAGCGGATTGAACACGCAATTGAATTGACCCAAATCGGTGGGTTGAGAAACCGCCGGATCAATCAACTTTCCGGGGGTGAACGTAAGCGAGTTCATATTGCCCGAGTTATTGCCCAAGACACCCCGCTGATGTTCTTTGATGAACCTGACTCCGACTTGGATTTGGTGGGAGCCGACCAGCTTGATCAGATGCTGATCAATTTACGGGAGTCTGGTCGAACGCTTGTGTTGAGTAGTCACAACCTGTCGTGGATTTCAGGTTTAGCAACGCACGTAATCTTGATGGGCGAGGGCAAAGTAATTGCAGCCGGACCAACTCGAGAAGTTATGAATCAAGATCATCTCTCAAGGGCCTACAAAAAAAATATTAACGTTCTTTGGTCCATTGACTCGCGCGGACGGGAAATCGCAATGTGTAGTCCGAACTAATCACTCGGCGACTTTGATGTCACCTGTAGCCGTTGGGCGACTTTGCGTGACAAGCGGCCTAGCTCTGCGAACTCCTCAGGGGTGAGAACCTCGACTAAATGTTCGCGAACACTTTCCACGTGGTCCGGTGCTGCCGAGTAAATTTTGTTCCATCCGGCTTCGGTGAGGACCGCCCACGAGCCGCGACCGTCATCCGCGCATGGTTCGCGAGTTATCAGGCCGCTTTTTGTGAGTCGGTCACATTGATGGGAAAGTCGGCTTCGGGAGGAGAGTGCACGGGTGGCCAGTTCACTCATTCGAATTCGGTGATCGGGATTTTCCGAGAGTTGAACCAATATTTCGTAGTCTGCGAGTGATAGCCCATGTTCTGAACTCAATTCACGGCTAAGCCGATCCGGCAACAGTCGAGTCATGTCCAACCAGGCGCGCCATGCATTCTGTTCGTCCTCGCTTAGCCAGCGCGTCATTGGGCAAAATCCCATGCGCGTACCCCACCAGTGAGTCCAGCTGAATTAGGAATAATGATGCAGCGAGATATGAGGTTTTCCTCATTCAGATGCTTTGCATTTCCACCACCTATATAAATGATATCGGGGAGGAACATCTTGTCGAAATCGATTAGCGCTCTTCTTACCAGTGTCCGCCACTTCTTGTTACCCATACTTCTGCGTTCGGCATCCCCGATTGCAATGTCAATGGTTTCGCCAGCAAATTCGCCGTGGGACAACTCCATGTGCGGAAGCATCTGACCCTTGTAAAAAACGGCCGTTCCAACGCCCGTGCCTAAAGTAAGAACCAGTTCCATCCCTTTTCCCGCAACAACGGCGCAACCTTGCATATCAGCGTCGTTCATGACGAGTGTAGGGACGTTAAATAATTTCGACAATTCTGATTCAAGCGGATAGCCATTCCACGAATCAAAAAGTTGTTGGTCTCGCGGGCCACTCTTTACAGCACGTGAAAAAGCGGTGGCACGAAAAACGAAGCCGTCTCGCACCATGGCGGGAAATCCGACTGAAGCGCGATCAAAGCTTGGCTGTTCCGAAACGAGCCCCTTGACCGTTTCCAGAAACAATTCAGGTGGGCAGGGGTAGGGGGTTTCGACTCGCGAACGCTCGGAGATCGGTATTCCAAGCTCGTCTAGAACCATTGCCTTGATTCCGCTGCCACCAACGTCTAGTGCAAGTGTGGAAGTCATTGCCGGGAGTCTAGAGGGTTGTGTCTGGCAAGGTGAGTATCTCTGCACCGTTTTCCCGCACAACCATTGTGTGTTCGAATTGTGCGGTCCAGCTCTTGTCTTTGGTAGTTGCTGTCCAGTCGTCATCCCACATGTCGAAAGTGATTGCCCCGAGTGTGAGCATGGGCTCAATAGTGAAGGTCATTCCAAGCAGCATCTCTTGATTTGCATTCGGGTCATCAAAGTGGGGGATTATCAGTCCGCTGTGAAAGGACGTGCTGATTCCGTGCCCGGTGAAATCTCGGATAACTCCATAGTTGAATCTTTTTGCATAGCTTTCGATGACTCGACCAATGACGTTAATGGGGCGGCCGGGTCGAACGGCAGCAATTGCTCTCATTGTTGCTTCCTTTGTGCGTTCAACGAGAAGCCGGGCTTCTTCATCAACGTCTCCACATAAGAAGGTTGCATTTGTATCACCATGAACGCCGTCAATGAACGCCGTGATATCAATATTGCAGATATCTCCGTCCTCAAGGATCGTTGTATCAGGGATTCCGTGACAAATGACTTCATTGAGTGAGGAACACAGACTCCGCGGGTAGCCGCGGTATCCAAGGGTTGATGGGTAAGCGCCGTGATCGCACAAGTATTCATGTCCGATCCGATCAAGTTCCTCGGTAGTAACACCAGGGATGACAGCCCTTCCAACTTCGGCCAAGGCGTTTGCGGCAATTCGGCCTGCGACTCGCATCGCTTCGATCGTTTCTTCTGTTTGGACTTCTGGGCCTTCAAAACGGGTGGGCGCGGGCTTGCCAACATACTCTGGTCGCGTGATATTTATTGGAACCTTGCGCAGGGGGCCTAAAACTCCAGGGACAAGTGGAACACGTGTGCGCAAACTCATACCCATAGTCTATTGCGCATTAGGCTGACGCCCACAGCGTCACACATTCGTCCGTGCAAGCATGACCGAGATTGATAAAGGAGAGACATGAGTTGGTACTACTGCCTAGAGCACATGAAGACCGAACCGGAAGACGGCTGCCCAAACTCTGAGCGAATGGGTCCCTACGTGACTGAGGGCGAGGCAAATATGGCGATCGAACTTGCGGCCGAGCGCAATGCAACTTTTGATGCAGACGAAGATTAGATTCGCTCCCAGTTATACGGTGAGAGATATAAAAAGAACCCGCACAATGTGCGGGTTCTTTTTATGAAGCAAAAACTTCTGAGAAAAACTACTTGCGGCGAGCGGTCTTCTTTGCTGCCTTGCGAGGGGCTGCTTTCTTCACAGCTTTCTTCGCGGTCGCTTTCTTGGCTGCTTTGCGAGGGGCTGCTTTTTTCGCAGTCTTCTTGACAGTGCGCTTTGCGGCGGTCTTCTTTGCTGCTTTCTTCACTGTCTTTTTTGCTGCTTTGCGAGGGGCTGCTTTTTTCGCAGTCTTCTTGACAGTGCGCTTTGCGGCGGTCTTCTTTGCTGCTTTCTTCACTGTCTTTTTTGCTGCCTTGCGAGGAGCTGCTTTCTTCACAGTCTTCTTCGCTGCTGTCTTCTTTGCTGCTTTGCGAGGGGCTGCTTTCTTCACAGTCTTCTTCGCTGCTGCCTTCTTCACTGCTTTGCGAGGAGCTGCTTTTTTAGCAGACTTCTTACTTGCAGTTTTCTTTGCTACCGCCACGATGCCTCCCGTGTCGAGTTATCTCTGCGATTTACAGAGAACGTATGACATAACTGTGACAGAGCGAACGCTAAAACACAAAGATATTCGCACCAATCGACAAAGTCGTGTCGCTTGAATGATGTGTGTAATGGATGCGCCTGCGCGTGTTTAGTGAAACTCTGGCAACATTACGCGCATGACACAAACTGATTCGACAGAGCAAAAAAATAGTGACATTGATTTTTCGAGCATGGTTGTTGGTGTTCTCGGTGGCACAGGTGAGCAAGGACGCGGGCTTGCAACGCGATTTGCACATGCTGGCATCGAAGTGATTATCGGTTCACGCACCGCCGAGAAAGCAAGTGAAGTTGCTAGTGAAGTTGCACACGGCGTTAAAGGCATGACGAATGTGGATACAGCGAGTGCGAGTGATGTAGTGATTGTTGCCGTCCCGTGGGATGGTCACAAAGAATTGCTGGAGTCATTGGTGGATCAACTCAGTGGCAAAATCGTGGTTGATTGTGCCAACCCACTCGGCTTCGACAAACAAGGTGCATTTGCACTGCCCGTCGAAGAAGGTTCAGCGGCTCAGCAAGCTCAACTCATACTGCACGATTCAAGAGTTGTTGCGGCGTTTCACCACATTTCAGCAAAATTGCTCCTCGACATCGAAGGTCCCGAGCTTAAAGGTGACGTTCTAGTTTTAGGAGATGACCGCGAAGCCACCGATTTGGTGACCGCATTGGCAGACACGCTGGGTCAAATGCGGGGCGTCTACGCGGGTCGACTGCGTAACGCCGGTCAAGTAGAAGCCTTCACTGCAAATTTGATTTCCATGAACCGGCGCTACAAAGGACACGCGGGAGTGCAAATCACCGACATCTAGTAATCAGTTTTTAGGTGTACGTGTTTTCAGGTCCGGGGAACGCACCGCTCTCGACATCGGAGATCCAATTTTCGACCGCGGACCTGATTGGCTGGCGGAGTTGTGCGTATTGGCGCACAAACTTAGGCGGTTCGTGTGCGGCCAACCCGAGCAGGTCTTGCCACACAATCACCTGAGCATTAGTCGCGTTGCCTGCTCCAATGCCAATAGTTGGAATGTCGAGCATGTCGGTGACGCGTGCTGCCAACTCGGAGGGAATTGCCTCCAAGACAATTGCTTTGGCTCCGGCCGAGGCCAACGACTTTGCATCACGCATCAATGCTTCGCCTGCCTCGCCGCGGCCTTGAACCCGGTAACCACCCAATGAATGCACCGACTGGGGAGTGAGTCCAAGGTGCCCAACAACGGGAATTCCCGCGCTTGCAAGTGCTTCAACCTGGGGCAGTATTGGCACACCACCTTCAAGTTTGACAGCCTGAGCCCCACCGTCTTTCATGAACGCGGCGGACGTTTCCATTGCTTGGGCCACGCTGGCCTGATAACTTCCAAAAGGCAGATCGGCTATCACTATTGGCTTGCGGGAACCGCGGACCACTGCTCGAACAAGTGGCATGAGTTCTTCCACTGTCACGGGGATTGTCGAGTCGTAGCCGTAAACAACCATTGCGGCGGAGTCACCTACGAGAAGTGAGTGTGCGCCCGCTTCTTCAAAAATTCCGGCAGACATGTAGTCATAGGCCGTGATCATGGACCAGCGTTCACCTCGAAGGCTCATGGTTGCGAGGTCGTTGAAGGTGGTTCGCCTAGTAGGCGTCGTGTTCTGACTGTTGTGACTGTTCTGAACAGAACCGGGTTGCGTTGACATTGTGCTTCTCCAATCTCGAGGCTCACATGGAGTCCCCGGATCTTGTTGAGAATTTTCAATTACGGGTTAAGCATGCCACTCGGGAGTCAGAATGTCAGCCACCGGTCTCAGAAAGTTTTCTTTACGGTACGGTACCGTTTCGTAATAGCTTGTATTTGATGTAACTATCGGAGCACACATGAGAGCCAATAATTTGACCGAATCAGCCGCCCGCGATTCTCACGGTGCATTTGGTGCAGAAGGTCACCCACGCAGATGGGCAATTCTTTCGGTTCTGGTTGTCAGTCTGCTTGTCGTCGTACTCGACAACACGATTCTTAATATCGCGCTCCCCACGATCCAACGAGATCTTGGCGCCACCCAATCTCAATTGGTATGGGCGGTCGACGCCTATGTTTTGGTTTTCGCGGCACTCTTATTCTCCTGGGGCGTAATTGGTGACCGAATTGGCCGCAAAAAAGTGCTCATAATTGGTTTGACTTTGTTCGCAATTGCATCGGCGATCGCTGCATTTTCAAACGGACCATCGATGCTAATCGGAATGCGCGCATTGATGGGCGTTGGTGGTGCTGCAGTCTTACCGACAACGCTAGCAATCATCACGGTCGTTTTCCCTCCACATGAACGAGGTAAGGCAATCGGTGTGTGGGCTGCAGCGGTTGGCGCCGCCGTTGCTCTTGGTCCAATCTTGGGTGGAATCCTGCTCCAGCACCCGAACTGGTTCGAGTGGCTATTGGGCAATGCTTGGGGCTCAGTGTTCTTGATCAACGTTCCAATTGTGATTGTCGGCGTGATTGCGATCGCCAAAGTGGTGCCGGAAACGAAAAACCCGAACCCTCGCTCTCTCGACATACCCGGACTGCTTCTTTCCATCACTGGCCTTGGACTCCTTATCTTTGGAATCATTCATGCGTCTGAGACTCGAGATTGGCTCGCACCGACGGTTTTAATTCCCGCGTTCGTCGGCGTAGCTCTCATTGCCTTTTTCCTGTGGATCGAATCCCGAAGCGACCATGCATCATTTGACGTTGGTTTGTTTAAGAATCGCGGATACGCGGTCAGTATTACAGCGGTTAGCTTGGCGTTCTTTGCGCTTTCGGGAATCACGTTCGTGCTGCCGTTTTACCTTCAGATCCTGCGTGGATTCGACACTCTTTCCGCCGGACTTGCCTTCGTTCCATTTGCCGTAGGACAAATAATTGCAGCACCTCGATCCGCTGCAATGGTGGAAAAATTTGGATACAGGGCCGTTATGTCATTTGGTTTGGGTGCAGTAGCAGTTGCCCTTGGTGCACTCTCGGTCATTCAAATTGATACACCCATCTGGGTAGTACTTGTCGTGTTCTTCATATTCGGGTTTGGCATGGGTAACGTGATCGCGCCTGCATCAACAGTGATGCAAAACGTGTTGCCGTTAGCGCGGGCTGGTGCCGGCTCTGCAGTTCAAAACACGGTACGTCAAGTTGGTGGAGCGCTTGGTGTCGCGGTGATCGGGACAATTCTTGCAACCCGTTATGCAACTAACGTTGAACCTTTCTTGGGAAATCTGCCAGCCGAGATCCCTGATCAAGCCAAGGAAGTCGCCTCAGAATCAATCATTGGGACTGTTTCCGTGCTCAACCAGGCCGCAGAAAGTGGTCTACCGGCAGCAACGGTTGCACAACTTCAATCAGGTGCTTTCGAAGCTTTCCTAAACGCCTCACACATTACTTCTTTGATCTCTACCGTAATCGTCATTATCGCGTTCCTAATAGTCCTCTTTGGGCTACCAAAAATAGATCCGCCACAAAAAATGGAAATCGAAGCGCCCCTGCAAGAGCCTGACCCAGCCCACACTGACATCAATGAAGTGATTGAAGCCGAGTTCAGCAACTACGAAACGGAAGTGGCGCAAGAACTTGATCCAGAGACACGACCAGCAGATCCGGCGCGATAATCATGGTGGAAATTGCGGTGGAAATCGCGGTGGAACGGAAAGCGCGGGGCCGTCCGCGTAGTGAAAACATCAACCTGGTGATCCTGGAGGCGGTTCTGGACACAATCGCTGAAGAAGGAATCACGAAAGTCACCATGGAGGGCGTTGCTCAACGTGCCGGCGTGAGCAAAGCTAGTTTGTATCGGCGCTTTCCCACAAAGTGGGATATGGCCCAAGCGGCGGTCGAACACATGCGCGCAGAAAGCCCGAATATTCCCGAATCTGGGAGTGCGTATGAACGGCTGCTACTACTCATGGAGGTCACCCGCACGAGTATTCACGGCTCGCGTTACGGAAGAATTATGTTGGCGGTGATTTCACACAGCCACGAAAATCCCAAATTGGCCCAGCTGGTCTACGACCGAATTCTGCAACCCAGGCGCATGCGAGTTCGTGAGATTCTGGAGCAAGGAATTAAGTCTGGGGAGTTTCCAACCTCACTCAATATTGACGTTGCGATGCCAACACTGATTGGTCCCATGTTGTATCTCGGTATGTGGTCAATGTGTGATCCCGTTTCGCAAACCAGCACCGAGGACGTCCTTCGTTCCGTCCTAGGTTTGAAGCCGTTGGACTAGCTTTTCCATCGATTTGTGATCGGCAACCGGCGGTCGCGACCGAAGGATTTAGTGGATATTTTGGTGCCGGGTGGGTACTGCCTGCGTTTGTACTCTGCGCGGTCAGTGAGTGAAATTATTCGGGTAACTAATTCCGAATCAAAACCCATGGCAATTAGATCGCTTACAGATGCGTCTTGGTCGACGTACAGTTCCAAGATCGCGTCGAGCGCTTCGTACTCGGGAAGTGAGTCACTATCGAGTTGATCAGGCCGCAACTCGGCGCTTGGTTCCTTCTCAATACTGTTTACAGGAATGGGTGGCATCTCACCGGAGAATTCAGCTTTTGCATTACGCCAGCGCGAAAGTGCCCACACCATAGTTTTGGAGGTGTCTTTGATCGGGGCGAACCCACCGACAGCATCACCGTAAATA
>DKME01000074.1:473-4902 GCA_002469525.1 Actinobacteria bacterium UBA7422 | reverse complement strand
TCTCAAAGGAAAATCGGGAACCATAGGTTCAGTATTACGGGTCGCACACATAGTTAACTCGAAAGGTAGAAATGAAGTCAAAAATCAACTTATTTACGGGAATAGCAGCAGTAGGGGCTCTAACTCTTAGCTTTTCAGCATTATCGATTCCAGCTTCAGCGTATGACAAGGCTGCCTACGGTTATGCCGCTTCACATTTTTTGAATGAAAAACAGATTCCCAAAGTTTTTGCACCAAAAGCAAAGGGATTCAACGTCTCGATTAACCCGGTCGAGTCTGCCCAGGTCGTCTGTGGCTATGGCCCTGGTGGAAACACAGAAGTCAAGTTGGCCAAGGGAATAATTGAAAGCTATGCCGGATACGGGCTCAAGGTCGGGATGAACGACCTCTCCGTCAACGTGATCCAGTACAAGAGCAATGTCGCCGCAGAAAAAGCTTTCATGTCAATGAGTAAGTTATTAAAGAAGTGTGACGGGACTGTAGATACGTCCTGGACAGATAATGACGGAACGGTTAACCCGTCAAGTACCCTCACAACGACGGGATCAGTCCCGGGCGTCACAGTCACAGGTGTTCAGTCAGTGTTTATTGACTTGGATTCAACCTTTGCTGCAACAGCGAATAGCCCAGCTTCGGTGAATGATCAACGCAAGGTTTTCACATTGTTGAACGACGTCATTATTCAAAGTGGATACTTTTCAGGCACTTCGAAAAATATGACTTCCGCTCAAAAGAAGGGCTTGAACAAAGTGGCCTTTGACATGGTGGATTCCTGGGTTGACTAAACCCACGAAGGCATCCACATGCGAAGCCGCCACTGGTCATAAGGAATTACCTCTCCGGTCCAGATCGGATAGAACCACCAAGCCGCCGCAATGACAGCGATCAGGTAAAGCGCAACCAGCGCCACAACCACCCGCTGTTGTTGTGGCGGTTTTCTTTGCAAAATTTTCATGATCGTAAGAGCCACCGCCATGACAACAAATGGCACGTAAATCACGGTATAAAAAGTAAAGATGGTTCTGTTGAGGTACAGCATCCATGGCAACCAACCGGCGGCAATGCCGGCGAGAATTGCACCGGATCGCCAGTCACGGGTCGTAATCCAATTCCAAAGTTGATAGGGAATCGCAAGTAGTGCGGCCCACCAAATAAGGGGATTTCCCAGGGCCAGAACTTCTTGGGCACAGTGATCAGTGGGGCAACCCAAGGATCCATCTTTAATACTTTCGTAATAAAAACTTGTCGGTCTAGTCATGAGAGGCCAAGAAATTGGATTACTTTGGTAACTGTGTTCGCTATCGAGCGTTACGTGAAAATTCCAGGCTTGTCGGTGGTAGTCGAATAGTGATCTCAGGGCGTTGGGAACGATTGACGGTTCTTGACTCGCAGCCCAATTTCGACCCCAGCCTGTAGTTCCAAGGAACCAGCCGCTCCAGGATAGGAGATAGACCACGATAAGAGTTCCCATTGAGGTGGCCACAACGATCGGCGTGCTCTTCGCCAGAGTTCCTAACCAAGGCCGCTTGACACCAATGGTTCGACGAGTGGAGACATCCCAGAAAAGGGATAGCAACATAAAGATTGCGATGAACCAAAGGGCCGACCATTTCACGCTAACAGCGAGTGCGAGGAAAACAATCGATAGCAGTCGCCATGGCCTACCGCCCAGGCCGGGCCCAAACCCTTGTGACATTAGGGTCCAACTCTCACCTGATTTGGCTCCCAATGAGGCTAAGCGTCTTCGGGTTCTATCGCGGTCCAAAACCAAAGCGCCGAATCCGGCGAGAACACAGGCACTGAGCACCATGTCGAGGAGCGCCGTGCGACTCAAGACAATGTGAATTCCGTCGAGGGCGAGTAGCAGGCCAGCAATTGCACCGATGAGATCTGATCTGGTCATGCGCCGCACAATTCGCGCGATCATTAACACGGACAACGTGCCAAGGAGTGCTACTGCAAACCGCCATCCAAATGGTGAGACCCCAAACAGATACTCGCCAGAGGCAATTACCCACTTACCCGTTGGCGGGTGAACTACAAATGAACCTTCGCTGGTGAATCCGGCAACATTTCGCCAGTTGTCACCAGCCGTGAGCATGATTGTGTCGTGTTCTTCAACAGCCTTGTGTTCAACACCGAACCGAAGGAGCGCCCAGGCGTCCTTGGCGTAATAGGTCTCGTCAAAAACCACAGCATTAGGTGTCCCAAGGTTGACGAAGCGGATCACCCCAGCAAAAAGCGCGACCAGAATCGGGGCGAACCAGGTCCGCAGACCCGTCGATGAGAACGAAGGGTAGAGACGCTCCGCGATAGTGGCGACACTGCGCTCGGGACCAGAAGCGCCAGAAATTCGCTCGCGGAGTGTGGGGGACACCCACACATATTAGGTCGTGATGCACTATTGCCGGGTGAGTGAGACTGAATCGATGCAATCAGGTGGGCGACTTGTTTTTGCGGCTACCCCGATGGGAAACGTCGGTGATGCGTCGGCCCGCTTGATCGAAGTGATTCAACAGGCAAACGTGATAGCGGCGGAAGATACTCGAAAGTTCATGAATTTGTGCTCTCGGTTGGGAATTCGCTACACCGCAAAATTGGTGTCCAATTACGAAGCAAATGAAGTCGGGCGCATCGCACAGTTGCTTGGGGCTGTTTCTTCGGGGGAGTTAGTTCTGGTTGTCAGCGATGCTGGGATGCCACAGGTGAGTGACCCCGGTTACCGACTTGCAGTTGCCGCTATCGAGGCCGGGGTTGACTACCAGGTGCTGCCAGGGCCTTCTGCTGTACTTACGGCCTTATTGCTTTCAGGGTTACCGGCAGACAGGTTCTGTTTTGAGGGCTTTCTTCCGCGAAAAAGTGGGGACCGGATCAAGGCATTGAGCGCATTGACACGTGAACCTCGAACCATGATCTTTTTTGAAGCACCGCACCGCCTTGCTAAAACTTTGATTGACATGTCCCAAGTCTTTGGACCTGAACGTGCCGCTGCGATTGCCCGCGAGATGACCAAAACCTATGAAGAAGTGGTGCGAGGTTCGTTACATGAACTCAATGAGTGGGCGTTGGGAGAAATAAAAGGTGAAATCACCCTGGTGGTTGCCGGAAGTGCGATTGACTCTGCCGGCGAGGTACCACTTTCAGAGCTAGTGGCATTAGTCCAAGAACGAGTGGCTGCCGGAGCATCAACGAAAGATGCCGCATCTGCGACCGCATTGGAATTTGGTCGGGCCAAGCGCGAGGTCTATGAGGCGGTAATCGCCGCGAAATCCGGTCCAATCACGCAGGGCTAGGATTCGAGCATGAATTCGGTGGCCAAATCCTTTTACGTGACCACTCCGATTTATTACGTTAACGATGCCCCGCATATTGGCCATGCCTATACGAGTACGGCAGGCGACGTATTAACCCGCTGGCACAGGCAGCGGGGAGAGAGCGTGTGGTTCCTTACGGGTGTTGACGAGCACGGAACCAAAGTTCAGCGAGCAGCCGAAGCCGGTGGAGTCACTCCCCAAGAGTGGGTTGACACTCTGGTGAATGACTCGTGGAAACCGGTACTCAACACGATCGATGCCAGGAACGACGACTTCATTCGTACAACGGAAGCGCGCCATGTCGAGCGGGTTCGTAAGTTTTGGGACACCGTAAAGGAAAACGGATATGTTTTTTCGGACTCCTATGAGGGACCGTACTGCGTTGGTTGTGAAGAGTTCAAATTTCCCGCAGACCTAGTACCCGGTACCGGTGAATTCGACGGGCAGCAAGTGTGCGCGGTTCACGGACGACCCCCTGAAGAATTGAGTGAGGACAATTGGTTCTTCAAACTCTCCGCATTCACCCAACCACTCATTGATCGCTATGAAGCGAATCCGAATGCTGTTCGCCCAGCGAGTGCCTACAACGAAGTCATGAGTTTCCTACGTGGCGGACTCGTCGACATTTCTATGTCACGTTCGAGTGTCAAGTGGGGAATTCCCTTAAGTTGGGACGAATCACAAGTCGTTTATGTGTGGTTCGACGCGTTACTCAACTACGTCACGGCCGTGGGTTACGGAGCTGAACCAGCGAGCAGTGAGGCTGAACTCTTTGAGCGAGTATGGCCGGCAAATGTTCAACTAGTTGGCAAAGACATTCTGCGTTTTCATGCTGTCTACTGGCCCGCAATGCTGATGGCTGCTGGGCTGCAGCCACCTGACCAGGTATTCGCCCATGGCTGGTTACTCGTCGGTGGTGAAAAAATGTCCAAGACAAAGCTCACCGGGATAGCTCCTGAAGTGATCATCGACCACTTTGGCTCTGATGCCTTCCGGTACTACTTCATGCGTGCAATTGCATTTGGCCAAGACGGTTCTTTCTCATGGGAAGACATGAGCGCTCGTTACACCTCTGAATTGGCCAACGGCTTGGGTAACCTTGCATCTCGCGCAAC
>DKME01000074.1:0-369 GCA_002469525.1 Actinobacteria bacterium UBA7422 | reverse complement strand
TGGACTTTTCCGGCGCGATTAATCAAGTAAAGACGTTCATTGAACACATCAATGGTTACGTTACCGAGCAGGAACCTTGGGTACTCGCCAAGAGTGAAGAAACACAAGGCGCACTCGCCACGGTTCTCTACACAGTCTGCGAGTCATTGCGTGCGATTGCAATTCTTTACAACCCGGTAATGCCAAAGGCCATGACCGAACTGTGGTCAAATATTGGCGCATTTGAGTCGTTGGGGAAACTAGATGACCAACCAGTTCACACTGCGAATACTTGGGGTCAACTACCTGTGGGTGTTCGAGTCACAAAGGGAGCGTCACTCTTTCCTCGACTTGAGGATCCCGAAAACGTCTAATGACCCGGACATTCAC
>DKME01000022.1:2804-6888 GCA_002469525.1 Actinobacteria bacterium UBA7422 | reverse complement strand
TGCAGTCATTAACCGCAACTAGTTATCCCCTTGACGCACTGCAGGTGATTGGTTTCGCGAACCTGGCGCGGGTTGTTGACCCAATGGAGATTCCAGATTTAGAGGCGAGCGAAATTCAAGGCACCAACTTGCAACACGCGCTCATGCTTGCCGGGCGTTTCCTGGACCGGCATCCTGGATCGCAGCGGATCGTGATGGTCGTAACAGATGGCGAACCAACCGCTCACCTTTCAGAGGATGGTGGTTGGTGGTTTGACTGGCCACCCAGCCACGAAACGATTACTGAAACTGTTGCGCAAATTGATGCGATGACCCGCCGCAAAGTTGTGATTTCATGGTTCCGTCTGGGAGATGAACCTCGACTTGCGCGTTTCTTAGACGAAATGGCAAGACGCAATGGCGGCAAAGTTCTGGCGCCAGCGACTGATCGACTAGGTGACTACGTGATTAGTGACTTCATGCGTTCACGTAGCCGAGCGCACTGACTCCAAAAAGAAACAGATAAATCGCGCATCCAATTGCTATGGCATTCCACTTGACCGACTCAACACCAGAAACACCCTGAACCACTTTGTAGATTCCAATCCCCAAAAAGACAGCAGCGACTATTGCACCTTGAAGTGGCACCAGAAGAAGGTAGCCGTCAAACATGGGAAACACCCCCTCACCATTAAGCGGTAACCTGCGTGAGGTTATATCGGCACTAACAAAGGCGCATGGCGAGCAGNNGAGCAGGGAAGGAAATGATGTCCATAACTTTTAACTCGACTTCGTCTGTGTGGATGCTGGATTTGGGCGAGAACGAGAATCGTTTTACTCCCAGGTTTCTCACCGAAGTTGACCAAGCGCTGGACTTAATCTCGAACAGTTCTGAACCAGCAGCACTGATGATCACGGCCACCGGGAAGTTTTTCTCGAATGGGCTGGATTTGGAGTTATTACAACCCAGCGCTGGGGAGTGGGACTCGCATGTGTCAGCCGTGCAATCGATGTTTGCCCGAGTGCTCACGTTGCCGGTACCAACCGTGTGCGCGATCAACGGCCACTGTTTCGCGGCAGGTGCGATGCTCGCGTTGGCGTGTGACTACCGCGTGATGCGCACCAACCAAGGGTTCTTTTGTATCCCAGCGATTGACCTCAAAATCCCTCTTACCCACGGCATGACCTCGCTCATTAACGCGAAACTCACACCGCGCGCCGCACTCGATCTCATGACAACAGGATGGCGCTATGACGCACCAGCCGCGCGTGAGGCTGGAATCGTCGATGCAATCTGTGATGCGGAAGATTTACTTCACGTTGCTAGAGGAATGGTTGTTGACCTTGCCGACAAGGATCGTCAAACACTGGGCAAGATTAAATCCACCGTGTATGCAAGGGTTGTGACCGACTTAGTTGGACCGCTTTCCTGAAGGGACAGGTCTGTTTATGGCCTTGGAAGAGTTACAGGCTGTAATCCAGGCCGGCGGGGTGCTTGTCCTCAGTGGCGCCGGCATGTCAACGGGTTCTGGTATTCCGGATTACCGCGGGCCCAATGGCGCCTATTCGCGTGGGCACCAACCCATGACCTATCAGGACTTCCTTCGTAATGAAGGTGGTCGGCGGCGCTATTGGGCCCGCAGCCATGTCGGTTGGACAAGATTTTCACAAGCGCAGCCCAATGCGGCTCACACCGCGGTCGCACACATGGAGCAAGGCGGCTTTATTGATTCAGTCATTACCCAAAATGTTGATGGACTCCACCAAAGTGCCGGGTCCGATCGTGTTATTGACCTACACGGCCGATTAAATCGTGTCATTTGTCTGAGCTGTGGAGCGTTACAAGATCGCTCGGTCATTCATGAACGCCTAGTCGAAGTCAACCCTGATTTTTCAACCTATGTCGAGAGAATTAACCCAGACGGCGACTATGAAATCCCTGACGAACAGTTAGTTGATTTTGACATAGTTTCGTGCCTGGAATGCCAAGGAATTTTGAAACCGGATGTTGTGTACTTCGGGGAAAGCGTCCCAGTTGAACGCGTCAGCGTTGCATTTGAATTGGTAAACCAATCTTCAACTTTATTAGTGCTCGGTTCCTCACTCATGGTCTATTCAGGTCGCAGATTTGTCGAGCATGCTCACAAAAATGGCAAAACGGTTGTGATTATTAATCAAGGTGAAACGAGGTGTGACCACATTGCCGATATTCGACTGGATGCTGATGTGGTTGATGTAGCGCCGAATCTCATGGATCAGATCCGCTCTGCTTGCTAGGCAAGCAGTGATGCAACGCCGTAGTCGGCCATGACTTTGTCTCGAGTGACGAGGGTCATCCGTTCGGTGATTGCTTGAGCCACCAAGATTCGATCAAATGGATCTTGATGGTGCGGAGGAAGCGCTCCCGCTAAAACCGCATGGTCACCATCGATCGGTAACACATACATCTCTGCGCCCGTGATGATTTCGAGGACATCTCCATCAAACTTCAACTTCCCCGAGGATCGCTTAATGGCGATTTCCCATACAGAGGCAGCCGAGACGTAGAGTTCGTTGCGCCCGTCGGCGATGGCCTCTTGCGCGGATACTTCAATGGGCATGTCCGCGAGCCACCAGAGCACGACATGAGTGTCGAGAAGTAATTTCACTCCTCGACACCCTCGAAAAGCTGTTGGATCTCGGCATCGATTTCAGTCTCATCGAAAAAAGTAATGCGACCCTTGAGCGCTCCCGGGGATCGTGTTGCTAAGGGTGCCGCTATCGGCACCAGCCGAACGAGTGGCCGGCCAGCCCTCGCGATGACGACTTCTTCACCCCTTTCAGCCTGTGAAACAAGTGCGGAGAGTTGAGCTTTCGCCTCATAGATGTTGACGATGGTCATAGTCCATTATGACTCTAAGTTGCTTGGTTAGTCAACCTAGTCAAGTTTGGATTGGCGATGAACCATATACCTAAATGGTTCGTTTTCTCCACGTTCTGCCCGTGCGATGAAGCAAGCAGCAGGGTGCTTTGACTAGACCGGTCAAATGGATCTCGATGGTGGCGACCGCAATAAATTTGATCGCCGGGCTGGTTACCTAGTCGCTAGGCTCATGAAATGTCCAAGCTGCGCCACCCCTTCGCGAGTGTGGTCGTTATTGCAGTAGCGGTTTTATGGACGATTCCGACCTTTGGCCTGCTTGTCACTTCCTTTCGACCGCCTTGGGCTGACTTTGCTTCTGGTTGGTGGACCGTTTTCGCCCAGCCGAACCTGACGCTGGACAACTATGAAACTGTGCTCACGGGTGGTGACGTCTTACCGGGTGGCATTACCCCATATTTTTTCAATTCACTGGCAGTTGCGATACCTGCAACCATGTTCCCGATAATTTTGGCGGCGATGGCGGCCTACGCTTTGAATTGGATGCAGGTGCGGGGCGCAGTCATCATTCTGCTTGTGATTGTTTCCCTGCAGGTGGTCCCAATTCAAATGGCACTGATACCCATGTTGGAAATGTTGAACACCGGCTGGTCAATTGGACCAATCCCGATAGTTCCTACTTTTGTGGATCCCGAGACTGGTCGATCGTTGCTCGCCGGAAACTTTGCCAGTCTTTGGATAGCCCACACGATTTTCGCGCTCCCTTTCGCCACATATCTACTTTTCGTTTTTGGATCGAAGGTGCCAAAGGAACTTATGGAGGCCGCCCGAGTTGACGGCGCAAGTCACGCTTATATCTTCCGTCGAATCTTTCTGCCGCTCACGATTCCTGCCCTGGCATCTGTTGCGATTTTTCAATTCATCTGGGTGTGGAATGACCTACTCATCGCAATCACCTTTGTCGGTGGTGGGCCGCAGGTGGCACCAATAACCGCCTACTTGTCCTATTTAAATGGCGGCTTTGGTCAGAATGAGCATTTGCTGACTGCCGCGGCATTCGTGGCAATCTTGGTTCCCCTGGTTATCTTTTTCACCTTACAAAGATTCTTCGTTCGGGGTCTGACCACGGGTGCGATTTCGTCATAAATCCAATTTGACAGGCAACGACGTGGCTGCCGGCCCCTAGATTGGAAGAAATATTTGATTGCCTGAGGCAACAAGGGTGGCCAGGGACGGGATCGAACC
>DKME01000022.1:2089-2781 GCA_002469525.1 Actinobacteria bacterium UBA7422 | reverse complement strand
ATTTTCAGTCGGTCTGATCCCACCCCGCACGAGGGAAACCGAGCGCGCCTGACAACGGCCTCGCCAGTACGACGCCCCCGAGATGAGCCACCGCGAGGGGTGCCGAGGGGTTGGCCAACATCATTGTTCAACGAACGGGTCAAGCGGATAGCGCGTCTGAGGCGATGCGCCGGTCGAAATATCTCTGCTCGAAACTAGCCGATGAGGACGATCGTTCCGTCCGGTCGTTCTTCCACCTCGCGCGTACACACGGGTCCTCCGAGTCCGTCGTTGGGCCACAACGCCCAAGACTTGCTCCATCCACCGATGGGAAAGCCTGGAAGATGTCCCACGTAATTCGGCACGTCGGAGCAGTCCCCGGAAAGCGGAGGGCCAACTTGTTGGATGTAATCGTGTGCCTCAGGCGGATCCACAGGCTCGGAGACAACGGAGATGGAAAGAGAGCATCCGAAATTCAGAACGGCGTCCGATTGGTACGTCCCGAGAGTGGACAATGTCAGTTGGCTGCTTCTGTCGGTCCTCATGGGGACAAACAACTGGCCGGTCGGCCCGTCGAAGGCAAAGAAGGCGCTACTTGTCTGTGCGGGATTCGACCATGTGAGTGTGAGCGAATCGCCTGGATTCATCTGTACGGAGGATGCAGATGAGGTACACGACCATCCACCGTTGTACACGGTGTCGAAGTGCACGAG
>DKME01000022.1:1792-2037 GCA_002469525.1 Actinobacteria bacterium UBA7422 | reverse complement strand
GCAAGAACCTTCAGGCGCTTTACGGGGCTTGGATCATGCACGTGACGAGCCTACCTCCCGTGTGGACGATGTACAAGATGACATTGGAAGTATTCTGGGATCGAGGCCGACGTCATACGAGAAGGAGCAGCGGCGAGGGGCTGCGAGGGGCCGCCTCTGGATAACCGGGGCTCTCAACCGAGCGAACCGGCGCGTTCCCCTCACAAATCTCTACAGTCTGAGGTGGCCAGGGACGGGATCGAACC
>DKME01000022.1:0-1753 GCA_002469525.1 Actinobacteria bacterium UBA7422 | reverse complement strand
GTCGACCTTCCGATTTTCAGTCGGGTTCAATCGGAAGGAAACCTGAGTGTTCCGTTACAGCCTGACCGAACACTCTCATCGATATTCTCAGAAGTCCGGTTGTGCATGCAAAGACGCAATTCGTTTTGGAACAGCCCCAGTTAAAATCAGCGTAGCGGGGCGCTGATGAGTACCAAGACAATAACCAAGACTCAAGCGCCCAGGGTTGATATCAGTTTACGGATTTTCGTGGGATCCCATGTCCAATTGTGAGGAGTCCAATTGTGAGGACTCGATGACTACACGGTCACAGTCCTGCTCAGTTAAACGTTGCTTTCCAACGATCACCCAGCGAATCCGTTAACAGATTTATGATTCGGATCTGCTTGGCAGTTATCTTCGGCGCAGAAACCCCTTCGCTTTGAACCTGAACCATCTGCAGGTATGAGCCGAAGTGGCGCACGGTTTTGTAATCATGCTCGACCAGTCCACCTGAGCCGGGGACAGTGGTGGTCGAGCGCACCCATAGGAACGGGTCACCGTCAGCGGCTTTCTTGGTGCCATTGGTCAAAGTCGTTGTCCCACCGATGGGATCGTTGCCAAGACCTTCATCGTCAGCAGGTTGGTGCTTACCCTCGCAACGCTTGATTTTTTTTGCGATGTCGTCATATGCACGCTTTGCTTGAGTTTCATTCGAATACACGTAAATTTCCTGGACGGCTTCAACCACGGACTGGCTCTTCTCAGACAAGAATTCCATGGTGACAATTTCCTCGCCACCCTTGCCTTCAACTTCAGCTGACCCGGTGAGATCACATAACCATGGCATATCGGCGGCCCCTGATTCAGCACTGACTACAGCGAACTGGCGCAGCATGTTCTTGCCACCAACGAGGGACTTGCCTTCGCTGTTGGTCATCATGATGGAATAGGCATTCGCCACGTCCTGACTGGCGAGGTTCTCTGCACTCGCAGGTACCACAGCGGTGATTGTCAATACACCACACGCAGCGGTAACTCCAATTAATCGTCGCATTCAATTACTCCTCAGGAAGATTTAATGGCCGAATGCACATTCACTTTGTTTGACTCTGCGGATCAGTCTAAATGTCGAGTGAATGCTTGCACAAGCATCAGGCCTGGCAATTAGCGTGAAGTGCCGTTGCATCGGAAAATATTGTGGCCAGGGACGGGATCGAACCGTCGACCTTCCGATTTCTGTCAGGTGTTGACGTTATTCGTAGTGACTCCACATGGCAAGAACTCGAACGATTCGGTCAGATTCCAACACCTCGTAGACGAGGCGATGTTGAAGATTGATGCGCCGTGAGTAGCAGCCCCTGAGGTCTCCGACAAGCTTTTCGTACGGGGGTGGATTGCGAAATGGGTTGTCGGCAATAACGTCAAGGAGTCGTAGAGCTTGTGGCTGTAGCCCGCTGCTTGTGAGCTTCTTTGCGTCTTTTCGGGCACGAGTGGTGAAGGCCAGTTCGTAGGTCACCAGGTCAACGGGGTGGTATCGATAGGTTCGTCTCGCCCAGAGGTGATGTCTTGCACAAGGCCTGGAACGGAGTGCAACGCCACTGTTTCCATCACGGCGTTCCAGTCATCTTCGGAGACTAGGACCGCATTTCCGGACTTGCCGGTTATCGTGATGGGGTTATGACTGGTGTTGACTTCGGTCAATAAGTTGTAGAGCTTTGCTCGGGCGTCTGTCGCTGTGATCGTGTTGGACATGACGCGAGCGTACGTAATAACGTACGACAATGCAAGTCCT
>DKME01000149.1 GCA_002469525.1 Actinobacteria bacterium UBA7422 | reverse complement strand
TTCACGAGCATTCGCATCAGTCACCGCAGGGGTAAGCGCCGCCACAAAACCTTGAGCATCCATAAACCCTCCAATTGCTAAGTAGTGATGCGAAACTATCTCGACCACGTCAGACCCGGCAACCGTGTTTTCACGGTACTTTCCCCAACGGGAACCCATCCCAAGGAAATATCACCCACACCCTGAACCGGATTACATATACATGTACACCGGGTCGGTTGTTAACAACCCCGGGTCAAGATTGAGCCGATACTCCAACAGGAATTTTTCGTGGCAAATCCGTGGCACGCGTTTATGGCTACCTCATCACCTACACGCTATAACGTGGTCTTATTTCCTCACGAATGTTCATCCTCATCCTCGTCTTCCTCACAAACGACAGGGTTTCCTAAACCGTGCGTCGCATGTTCGAATCATGCCGGGGCCACTAGATAGTTGGAAACCTTCCAACAAGGCATGTTGTGAATTTAGGCGTTTAATTCTACTGACCTGGCTGTTATCAATGCTGCGTCAATTCCTAACCCATCTTCGTCACGTATGAGTCGATAATCTAGAACTGTGACTTTTTGGACTGTCAAAGCTACCTGAATGTAAATAGCGTTTTGGCGTTCAATGCAAGTTTTAAAGGAGATTTCAGGTGATTCGAGCAGGAAAGAATAATCCTCTTCAATAATGGTTCGGAAATCCTTTAACGTCACAGCCTCACGAAACTGAATAGACGCATACGCTCGCGCTTTCTTAAATCGCCCAAAGTTGAACTCCATTATTTGCCCTCTAATCACCTCTTCTGCCTCGGAGTAAGTACGAGCAGAGCAATTTTCCACAACCATGGGTGAATCAGTAGGTTTGATAGGAGACTCTGAAACACTCTGTTCCGCATTGATCTCAGTTTTCGAAGCCGCCAGCTCTGAGCACCCTGTGCCCATCAAGGCGCATCCCAAAAAAATAGCCGCGGATACCACTGCCTGATTCATTGAGGCCCGACCAGATGGAAGATGCCGTGGCCCATACAGAAACTTTAACATAAGAAAGCACGGTTGCCAACGCATCATTTCGTGCCTAAATGTTGCACGCAACAATTTAATTTATAGCTTCCACGTATTGCTCGTAAGCGTAAGCAGCCAAAGATTGGAGAGGATCCGTGGTTGCATGGAGCAACTCGATCATCTGTTGGTTGGAGATCTAATTTGACGGAGGAGCACGTGCGTATACCGTAATGATCCTCTCAAATGAGGCGGCTCCATAGAAGTTCTGCAAGTCTTCGCGCACGGTTCGCAGGGACTCTGAACCGTTCTAGGGAAATGTCTCGGTCAGCCCTATAATCCAACCATGTCTAGGCTTTTCGCGGTCTCGGTAACCGTACTTACATTGATATTGGGTGCCCTTTCATTAGAGGTTAGCCACGCTGCCGAACCTCAGCGGTACGCATTCTCAGTCCTTGCTTCGAGCTCCCAGGCCGAAAGCCAACTCATCGTTCGGGTGGTCCAGCCCGCTGGCGAAGATTGTCCATCTCTTAATACGACAGTCGCGGGTGCACCAGTCAACGTCGGGCTTACTACGCGGCAAAGTCCATCCAATACTGGGGCGTCATTCGCGTCGGTGACGGTGTGCGAGATCGCCGCCCCCTCGAATGCCTCACCATTCAGTTCAATCACCTACAAAGATGGAACGGTCGCATCCGTACCGACTGCGATTCAGCCGGTCACCTCTCTGGCGCTGATCGGCGACACAGGATGCAGACTGGTTCATAACATCCAGCAAGAGTGTGACTCGAATCGTAAATGGCCGCTTCGTGTCTTCGCGCAACAGATTGCAAAAGCAGCACCACAGGCGGTAGTACATCTGGGTGACTACATTTACAACGAATGGCCTTGCGAGGACGACAAGATTTGCGGTGACGTTCCCCGGGTAACCGAAGGAGAACCCTTCTTGGATTCGGCCGCGAGTTTTGAGTACTCATTCCTGGCACCGTTCGCTCCCGTATTCTCCGTGTCTCCGATCCTGCCTCTTCGTGGTAACCAAGAGATCTGCAATGTCGGAGGCATTTCCTACTTCTACATACTCGATCCGCAATTCGGTACATCGCAGACTTGTGATCCGATCGGGCGTAAGGCCCCAGAGCCAATACTCCAGCCTTATGCGGTAGATCTCACGACCGACCAAGCGAAGACCCTCCGTTTAGTTGCAACCGACAGCGCATACGCAAACGACCAAGTGGTGGATTCATGGTCAACGAAGATGCGTCCAAAGTTCAAAAAGGCACAGAGACTGGCCAAGGCCACTCCCCAGCCCGGGAACGCCTGGCTTTTGACTCACCGACCGATATTCGCGGTTAGGTCCACGATCCAGTGTGGAAATGTGCGATGTGCGCCCTTTTCTCGAGACCCGAATATCAGCATGTGGGTGTCCGCGGACACCGCGGCTGCAAGTTACGGAACGCTCAAACCGTACTCAGCGATCATCTCAGGCCATGTTCATCTGACCCAAGCAGTTCAGGTCACTGGTGCACCCGCTCAAATTGTTCTTGGGGGCGGAGGAACGGCATTGGATCCGACATCCGGCTACAAGAAACCGGAGTTCGGCGCGCTGGCTACCGGACGCGGGCAGCCAATGCAGTCGAAGTTCAAGCCCTACCCCACGGTCAGGCAGTGGACGACCAAAGTCGTCTTCTCCTACGCTATGGCGAAACCCCAGCAACTAACCTGGGAATTCCAAGCGAAAACGGTCAAAGGCAAGACCTTCGCGAAATGTCTTCTCAAGGGGAGCAAGATTAAGTGCTGAAGCGATTTTCAACTCCACAACGAGACTTAGTAAACCTTTCGGTTCACTAGCAGGTAACCACATCGAGATTCCCCACGGCATCCGTATCGGGAGTAGTTCGTAATGACAACCTTTCTATTTCCCGCCATTCTTGCTTCGGAATCTGTCGCGACAGATAGCGTGAATCCAAGATTGGCGCACAAGAATTGCAACGTTGCACGAAATCGGCGTGAGCATGTTTTTCACCGCGCTCCTGAGTTAACCGCGGATGGCTACCCTTCACGTTGGCATCACATCGAACTACACCCGGACATGTGGCGAGACGACTTTGTTGCCAAGGCCAGAATCGTTGCGAAACAGCGCGAGGCCACACGAATCGAACAGGAAAGGCTGCAAGCTGAGAAACGTGCACAACGCGAAGCCGAGATCCGTTCTCAACTCGTAGTTCTCCGGGAGAGACTCCACGCCAGCCAAAACCAGCTTGGATGTCTCGCCCAGACCATGATGGCACGTCAACCCGGGTGGTGGAGCGCACCACTGGCACCATTATTGGAATCGGTCTATCTATCTTTCTCGTTGATTGGGTGGGAACCGGGCAACTAGGGTTCGTGCTATTCGCGGCTTAGGGAATATTTCTCCTCATGGCTTTTATCAACGCCAACTACTCAATTGCGGTCATAGGAATCACGCTACTTGTTATTTCACTCTTTGCTCTCGACGGCCTTCCAGTCTCAACAACAGGTCCGATCAGGATCTACTGCACACTCATTGCAGCTGGAATCACCGTTGCAGCCTCGTACCTCTTCGTTGCAAGAAATCCAAAGACAGCACTTTCTTGAGTTTCTTCCGTAGGGCTAGCCCTTACGGTTTCTCGTTAAAAAAAATAGGGTCTCAAAGCGGAACCCCAACGGCCTGACGGACCGTTTTGAATCTATTTCCAACAAAGAAGGAAGACTTGCGAGGTGGCAAGAAGTTCCGTCCGTGAATTGTCAATTCAACAAACTAACCTGAAATGATTCCTTGCTCGACCAAATAGCTGTTAGCCACGACTGATGCTTCCTCACCATCTGCTGAAACCCGTTTATTCAGTTCGGCCATTTTGACATTGTCCAGAGGCTGAAGGATTGCAGCAACAATTGCTTCGAACTGATCGGGTGCCTGATCGTAGGTTTGCGCCCGCATAGTCGCGGAGACGTTGTAGAGAATATTGATGCCAGGATCGTCCACAAGTGTCAATCCGAGTGCTGGAATGCGACCGTCAGTTGTGTAGACCTCGCCGAAAGTACAGTTATTGGACGCCGTTTCGGTATAGATGACACCGGTGTCCAAAATGCTGACCTGTGCGTCAGGCATTTCAATTCCTGTTGCGGTTTCGGTCAAAATCAAACCGTCTGGACGGTCTGGAAACTCAGTCTCCATGCAGACAAGTGCATCGGGATTGTCCCGCACGTACTCCATGAAGGACTGGGTGGTGAACGGCCCACCATTTGCTTCGGTGACTTCTGGGCTAGAAACGAACCCGTATGTGTTGTTAAATGGAGAACGCCCAATCCACACAATCTGATTCTTATCAAAATCCATTTGCTTGACGTTTGCCGTCAATTCTTCCGAGTTGAAGCTGGGATCTTCTTGTTCAAGGTGCACCGCCCAACCCGTTCCGTTGTATTCGGGGTACACGTCGATCTCGCCAGACGTCAGGGCTGTCCGCGCGACACCCGTTCCACCTAATCCGACCTGATTGGTCACGTCAGCACCCGCAGCGCCGAATGCCTGAACCAGCATTTCACCAAGGACCAGCCCCTCGTCAAAATCCTTGGAACCCACGGTGACCGGGATTCCTTCAAGACTGTTCACTCCAGCTATAGCGTCACCGCTCGCTGCATCACTCGAACTTGAATCACTTGAACAAGCGGTCAGCGCAAGCGCCGATGCGGCAATCACGATAGCAATTTTCTTGTGGATTAGTTTCACTCTGAACACTCCCATATTTGCTGATTTACGTAATTACAACGGCAGGTTTGTATCTCACGTGAAAGCCTATGTTGATTCTTGAGCCTTGACAAACCCGCAACGCAGCCGGAGCTAAACCTGCTCGAGCATTGTGTGAATATGAACTCACAATATGACCAAGGTGACTTTGGCTACACGCTTTCCGGCTCGATGAACTGTTCACACACCACCAATGCGTCCACTGCAACCGCACCATTCTTAGCGAGAATCAGAGGATTGATGTCGGCCTCGATAATGCTCGGGTGGTCAACCGCGAT
>DKME01000122.1:992-3897 GCA_002469525.1 Actinobacteria bacterium UBA7422 | reverse complement strand
GAGAAAGACTTTGATGCAATTTCTTCAATCGGACTCACCGAACATATTGGCCGCGCAAACTACCCCAGTTATTTCTCTTTCCTGTTCGACAAGCTTGTTCCAGAAGGCCGCTTGCTCAACCACACGATCACGAGAGCCGACGACACTCACCCAACCCACTACCGCAAGTCATTCATTAACCGCTACGTGTTCCCCGACGGTGAACTCTGCGCCCCCGCAGTGATCATGAACGCTTTCAACAACGCCGGGTTTGAGATCCGCCACGAAGAAAACCTACGAGAGCATTACGCCCTCACCCTCAAACATTGGGGTGAAAACTTAGAGTCACATTGGGACGAAGCAGTAGCAGAAGCAGGCCTTGGCACCGCACGTGTGTGGCGCCTCTACATGGCCGCATCACGCATGGGGTTTGACCTCAACACGATCCAACTTCACCAAATGCTCGGAGTTAAACTTGGCCCCCGTGGCAAGTCCGGCATGCCCCTGCGTGCAACGTTTAGTTAAGAACGCTTACGCGCCAACAAAAATATGCACGGCTTCTTCGAGTGGAACTTCGGTGTATTCACCACCGCTTCCAATAAAAACGCCACCACCGGACTGGTACGCCTTCACCCGAGCCCCTGGTAAGGCACCGACCCGACGTAACCGAGCCATGACTTCCTCGTCAAGTTGGATCGTTTCGGCCAACCGCCGCACCGTCAGTGTCACGGGGTCACTACCAACTACTTCAACGACTGACACGACATCTTCGTTACTCAATAAGACATGCTCACCCTGTGGATCGAGCTCAGCCAAGCCTGGAATCGGATTACCAAATGGCGACACGGTCGGTTGACCTAAAATCTCCAACAACCTCAATTCGACCGCGTCACTCATGACATGCTCCCACCGGCACGCTTCCGCGTGTACTTCTTCCCATGGCATTTTGAGCATTTCCACCAGCATGCACTCGGCCAAACGGTGCTTGCGCATTACTCGCGTAGCAGCACTACGACCAGAAACAGTTAATTCCAAGTGACGTTCTTTATCTAAACTCACCAAACCATCACGTTCCATCCGCGCGACTGTCTGCGAAACGGTCGGACCACTTTGTCCCAATCGTTCAGCGATCCGAGCCCGCATGGGAGCAATACCCTCTTCTTCCAATTCAAAGATGGTCCGCAAATACATCTCTGTGGTGTCGATCAGGTCACTCATGGAGCAAACCTACCCGAAGATTTCAGGATCCACTTTCGGTTAGGCATTCGAGCAATATCCTTTCAGGGTGCCAAAGAGCCAACGCCTGCAAAGTCCAGGCCAAGGACTTGTTGCACTCGTGGGCGAACTCAACTTGCGAGCTGATCCGGTGCGAGCTGTGCCCATGGCGGCATATATGCGCAACAAGTTTCCTTTTCTTGGGATCTCAGCGCCCGATCGACGAAGGGTTGTCACTGATTCCTTCCCCACAGGGACCTCAATATGTGAGTCTGAAGTGGGAGAGCCGAGGTCCACCTAGCCGCAAAACGTTTGGCTCAGAGTGGGATTGAGGAATTCGTTGAATTACACCCTGAACTCACTTCCTTAGCTAAACGCGAAGCGCTCAAGCGAATTACTAGGCTCAAGCAATGACAACACGACGGGTATACGCAGCAGCTGCAATTATTACGTGGTTTGGCGTGCTCTTTGGATTGGTGCTGGCAACCTTCAACGTGTACCCGCCCACTGAGGTGGCGGTAGGTGCGCTGGGTAATAACGCGGAAGGAATCGCTGGGTTATTCGGCAGGGTCTTTGACTCCTTTAGTTACTTTACAAATCTGAGCAACATTCTGGTGGCGGTGGTTTTCACCATGCTGGCAATCAACACCAGCCGCAATGGCGCCATGTGGAATGCAATCCGCATGGACTCGCTGGTCATGATCACGATTACCGGATTGATCTACGTAATTGTGCTCGCACCCGATGCCCAAGTCGAAGGCCTCGACATAATCGTCAACACGATCAAGCATTACATCGTTCCTGTTATGACCGTAGTCCTCTGGCTGATTCTTGGACCACGCAAGCAACTCACCTTTATTTCTGTCTTCACTGCCTTAATCATTCCGATCGCGTGGGCAGGACTCACCCTGATCCGCGGCGCAGTAATTTCCGGTTACCCCTATGGCTTCCTCAACGTAGTTGAGCACGGTCTCCCCACGGTGCTAACGAATATTGTGGGGGTTGCGGTTCTCGGGATTGTCCTTGGAGTGGTGTTCTGGGCCGTGGACAGGTTGATCACACATCTCACCGCTTCCCGCTCGGTTTAGAGTTACCTCGTGTCCTCGGTCATGTGGTTTCGCAGAGACCTACGGGTCAACGACCACCCGGCTCTCTTGGCTGCCGGCGAGGTAGGCCCGGTGTACCCACTTTTTGTTTTTGACCCGGTCCTCTGGGACAAAGCCGGTCCCATTCGTGGACAGTACTTACTCGACAGTTTGGCTTCCCTGAACGAATCTCTCGGCGGTCACCTCACTATTCGCATTGGGCCCCCAGCAGATGTTGTCCCCGAATTCGCACGTGAGGTCGCAGCTGAAAGTGTTCATATCAGTGCCGATTACGGCCCCTATGGCAGTAGGCGTGACGCCACCGTTGCCGAAACCCTTTCGGTACCACTGGTTGCCACCGGCTCACCGTATGCAATCGCGCCGGGACGGGTGCGCAAAGGAGATGACACCGCCTACAAGGTGTTCACACCTTTTTATCGCGCGTGGTTTAAGCACGGGTGGCGAGCACCCGCAACCGGTCCGCTCCCAGAGCTTGTCAGCGCACCATCACATGACCTCCCAACCATTTCAGGTTTAACATTCAAGTTACCCCCAGCCGGTGAACATGCAGCTTTGGACCGCTTGGCTACTTTCCGCGAAAATATTTTGAGCGATTACCCCGAATC
>DKME01000122.1:0-863 GCA_002469525.1 Actinobacteria bacterium UBA7422 | reverse complement strand
TTAGTTCACAATCCACAGAGCGCCTCTGAATCCCTTGATTCACGGTTTGACTCGGTCATGCCCTGGGCAACCGGACCAGAAGCAGACGCAGCCTTCACCGCGTGGACCCAGGGCAAAACCGGTTTCCCCTATGTTGACGCAGGCATGCGGCAACTTGCAGCGACCGGGTGGATGCACAACCGAGTGCGCATGGTTGTAGCAAGTTTCCTGGTAAAAGACCTACATATCCCGTGGCAACGTGGAGCCGAATTTTTCATGACCCAATTACGTGACGGTGACCTGGCCAGCAATAGCCATGGGTGGCAGTGGACGGCTGGTTGCGGAACAGATGCCTCCCCGTTTTTCCGGGTTTTCAACCCAATCACCCAAGGCCTCAAGTTCGACCCACAGGGTGAATACGTTCGACGATACGTGCCTGAATTGGCCCACCTACCTGGCAAAACAATCCATACCCCTTGGGATGCAACCCTTAGTGGACTGGGCGGGTATGACCACGGCTACCCCAAACCGATCGTGGATCATAAAGTCGAACGTGAGGTGGCCCTGGCCAATTACTCCTTCATGAAAGACCAGAAGAAAGACCAATGAAAGACCATACGCGCTAGCGTGATCTGTCCCTCCTAGGCTAGGGGCATGCAAACCTTGGCCGTGCTATCCATGAAGGGCGGGGTGGGCAAAACCACCGTCACGCTCGGAATGGCAAGTGCTGCCTGGCAGCGCGGTGAGCGCGTCCTCGTGATCGATCTAGACCCCCAAGGCAATGCGACCATGGGTCTTGGGGTCACCAACCCTGAATTCACCATGAATGACGTCCTGGCCGACCCACGCCCCGGGATCGCGGCCGATGCAATTGTTGACTCCGC
>DKME01000063.1:1156-4264 GCA_002469525.1 Actinobacteria bacterium UBA7422 | reverse complement strand
CCGTCGACCTTCCGATTTTCAGTAGCGCGTTCATTTATGAAAAAGTCCCATAAACCATGAGAAAAGGTTGTGAATGTGCCCTATTTAGCATTTAGTTAGCACAAAATTTCCCCATGTGGGACACGTGCTCATGCCGATCCGAGTCCGTCCGTGATGTGCGGGGGCCCGATCTTTTGCGAATCTGTGTGTTCTTCCAAAAAAGAATCACAGTAAATAACTGTGGGTACCGAATTCGTCAGTCGGAAGGACATCGCCGTCCTTACCGGCTTGGGCAAAGCCGCCGTTGCGCGGCTAGTCGAGATGCCCGAATTCCCTCAAGGTACCTGGCTAAACGCCCGTGTTGTTTTGTACCCGGAAGGGGCCGTAATGAACCTAAACCACGGAACACACCCTTAAACACGGTGACGATCCCGCGATATAGCGGCTCAGCCATCGCTTGGTTTCTCGAACCGGGAGGTGAGGGTCCAGATCAACATCCCGCCACCCCACGGGCCCATCACCCAAATTGGCCAGTAGTAAGGGGCCGGCCCGCTGCCCATCCAGGTGGCGAACCAGATGATGTTCACCAAAACACCCACGCCGAGCCAGGACGCCCACGCGGCTTTCATGTCCCGGCGTTCCTTCTCAGCCCGCTCAACGTCACCGGTATTAAGCCTGAGTGTCGATCTCTCGGGGACCGCTTCGTTGTTGGGGGGAAGGTCGACCGTGAGCGCGGTCAAGTCCGCATACGTCTTGGCAATCTGCGCGCGACCGAGCCGGTCTTCGAATTCCGCTTGGTCTAGTCGCCCTTCAGCGAACGCTTCTCGCAAGACGATGATGACGTCATCACGATCGGCATCACCAGCGCGGAGTTGCGGATCTTCGTTCGCCGGCACGCCAATAAGAGTAGTCCCGAGTCAACGAAGGGGCGGCAGCCCGGGCGCCTGCGGGTGAGCAGGCGACGCAAGATTCGATGATGGCGATTGTGCTTCGAGAAGCGCATGGACTTCACTAGCTCGATAACGCCGATGTCCACCGAGGGTGCGGATGCTGTTGAGCTTGCCTGCTTTGGCCCAACGCGTGACGGTCTTCGGATCAACGCGAAACAGTGCGGCAACTTCAGAAGGAGTGAGCAATTGCTCCGACTCCGGACTATGTCCGAAATCGTGGTCAAGGATCAATGTTATGTAATTGACTTCTCACCCAATAGGGCCTTACGACTTATCGTTGAGTATGCAACCAAGTTGAGAACTACCTCGTTAGCAGAGTTCGAGGAAGAAAGGGCACTGCAAGAGTTCATTGAGTTCTTGCCTATTTTGGCTTTTGATGGATCGACAATGAGAACGGTTAATGCAGGCGATGTTATTGACTATCTCACCAAGGGCATTAGTGCCTCAATGCTTGCAAGGCGATGGAACTCACCCGAGTTGATAGTCCTTGATGTTCAAGCCATGGAAGCAATATTGGCTGACAAGGAGCTGCTAGAAAGTCTCGAGCAGATCGAACTGTTCCGCAATATCACGGATGATTTGACTGCCATGATCTCAACAAACAATGAACTAAAGCCCAAGAAGTTAGCGAAAGAGAAACTATCGAAGGAAGAGAAAGTCAAGGATGACGAGGCAAAGAAGAAGCGGCAGAGCATCCGTGAGAACTTGCGCAGATTTCTCACTCGCATTCCAGTCTTCATGTACCTAACAGATCTTCGCGAAAAGACTGTGGTGGACATCATTCGAATTGACGAAACCGAATTATTTGAACAAGTCACCACGCTTTCACTGAAGGACTTTGAGCGTTTGTTTGCGGCGCGTGTCTTCAATGAATCAAAGATGAACGATGCTGTATGGAAGTTTCGTAAGTTTGAGGAGCCGAGCCTCTCGTACACCCACGGGCCCGAGGTACTAGTGCGGGGGGGTTGGAATCTCCGCCGTTATGAGCGGTTCGCCGAACTGATCGAGCGCGGGATCCTCTCCCCGGGTCAGGTATTGACTGATGCGGACCCCGTAAACCCCCGCATGGCTCACATAAGTGACGATTTTGGTGTCATCGTTGATGGGGTGAGGCACGAAGGCCCGAACCTGGCTGCCGCAGCGGCTACGGGTCTGGATTCTGTGGATGGGTGGGAGTTCTGGCGACTTGAACGGAATGGGGAGCCGTCAGTCACATTGGAATCATTGCGGCACGAAATGCCCCTCTAGCAGGGCCTGAAGTCGATAGGGAGTGGGCTGCCCAAAGCTCCTCTTAAACGGCCCGGGCGTGGACTCACTAATGGCTCGAAGGCGCGATTTTTGAGCACAGAGTTAGCACAGAAGGCCCACTGGGAGTCGAATTAGCACCCAGTTAGCACAACCAAATGATGTCAAACGAGGTCACCTTTTGGGGTAAAAACCCAGGTTTGGGCGAGTTTTGTGGTGGCCAGGGACGGGATCGAACCNNCGACCTTCCGATTTTCAGTCGGACGCTCGTACCAACTGAGCTACCTGGCCAACAAGTTCGGATCTCTCCGAACTGAGCGACCCCGACCGGGCTCGAACCGGCGACCTCCGCCGTGACAGGGCGGCGCGCTAACCAACTGCGCTACGGGGCCAAACTTGTGATTCCCAACGTGCGGAAACCGTATCCCCAGCGGGGTTCGAACCCGCGTTACCGCCGTGAAAGGGCAGCGTCCTAGGCCACTAGACGATGGGGACCTGGTACAACTCGGAAAGTGTAGGGGAGGCACCTCGGTTGGCACTCGCCGCCCTGTCATGTGAGAGTTGCATAGTGATGGACACGCCGGTTGAGCACTTTGAGGAGCTTGTCAGTGAGGCCCTGGACACGATTCCGTCAGGACTAATTTCCTTAATGGACAACGTTGCGGTCTTCGTTGAAGAACAAAAACCGGGGCGACCCGGTCTTCTGGGTTTGTATCACGGTGTTCCACTAACAAAGCGTGGAACGGGGTACTCGGGTTTCCTGCCGGATCACATCACGATCTACCGCAAACCGATTCTGCGCAGGTGTTCAACTGATGAAGAGGTGGTGCGCCAAGTGGGAATCACGGTGATCCACGAAGTTGCACATCACTTTGGAATAAGTGACGAGCGCCTACATGAACTTGGTTGGGCGTAGTCTGCGCACCACGGATAT
>DKME01000063.1:0-1107 GCA_002469525.1 Actinobacteria bacterium UBA7422 | reverse complement strand
CGTAGTCTGCGCACCATGGATATTGCTAATTCGGTCTATTTCATTAGTGGGGGTGCCTCCGGTTTAGGTGAGGCGGCCGCTCGACGACTTGTTGCCGGTGGTGCTGCGGGGGTTGCGATCGCAGACCTCAACTTAGAGGCGGCTTCCTCACTCGCCTCTGAGTTGGGAGATGCCGCTCTCGCCGTTCGCGTTGATGTTCAAAACTCTGATGAAATTTCTGCGGGTATGGAAACAGTGATTGCGCGTTTTGGTCGACTCGATGCGGCCATTAACTGCGCTGGGATCGGTTGGGCCGAGCGGACACTGGATCGTGAAAACAAGGCAGCATCAATTGAAAATTACCGTCGGGTAATCAATATAAATCTGGTGGGAACATTTGACGTTACCCGGATTGCGGCAACGCACATCGCCAAAAACGAACCCAACGAATCGGGTGAGCGTGGAGTTATTGTGTTGACTGCATCCCTTGCAGCCTATGACGGGCAGATCGGCCAAGCTGCATACAGCGCGAGCAAAGGTGGGATCGTCGGAATGACACTTCCGCTCTCACGCGACTTAGCTGCCGTTGGTATTCGCGTTGTCACCGTTGCACCAGGACTCATTGACACACCGATCTATGACACCATGCCAGAGGGATTGAAAGAGCGCTTGGCTGCGACCCCTGTGTTTCCAAAAAGATTGGGCCTGCCCGACGAATACGCGCACTTGGTGCAAGCGATTCTAGAGAACGGTTATCTCAACGGTGAAACAATTCGCCTTGATGCTGCGCTACGCATGGCTCCTAAGTAGCAACTACTTTGAGGCGGCGCGGTTCAACCGATCACGGATCGCGGCTGAGATACCACCGCCCGTTGGCGGGACAGCGTAAATAGTTGATTCGCTTGATTTGTCGCCTTGCCGAAGTGCAGCGTAAAGGCTCCGCGCGTACTCATTTGCGGTTTGCGGTGACGTGATCCGAGTGAAACCAATTGGGGTCTCAATGTCACTCATTGCAATGAGCGCTCCTGGCTGCGACTTCAGTAGTTCACTGTGCGTTACTAGGCGGAGTGCTTTCTTGGGTGCGTAGTGAGATGCGAGCGTGCCAGGTGCTCGCACGTCACTTTCACT
>DKME01000124.1 GCA_002469525.1 Actinobacteria bacterium UBA7422 | reverse complement strand
ATCAGACTCGGCGAAGGAACGCGCAGACCACTTGACTGGGCAGAACTCTTAGGTGCTGTTGCAAACACCGCTTGGGTTTCGGCCCTTGGCGCCGTCATCGCCGTCCTGCTCGCACTTCCTATCGCCGCACTCGCATCTCGTTTTCGAAGTAGGAGCGCCAGCACAATCGAGTCGGTGTCTTATTCAGGCTTGGCGCTTCCCGGTGTTGTGATAGGACTCTCTCTCGTGTTCCTTTCAATCAACACCGTGCCGTTTCTTTACCAAAGTTTTGTGCTGCTGGCATTCGCCTATGCGGTCCTGTTTCTTCCCAAGTCACTTGGGGCATCACGCACTGCATTGGAGAACGTCCCACCGGCATTGGGACAGGTGGCCCAAACATTGGGTTACAAGCCTCTGCGCGCGTGGCTTTACACCAGCGGCCGAATTTCTTGGCCGGGAATCGCAGCCGGCGGACTACTCGTCATGCTCACCGCAATGAAGGAACTTCCCGCCACCCTAATGTTGCGACCAACCGGCTTTGACACTCTTGCGACTGAACTGTGGAGCCGGACCGAACTTGCTGCGTTCGGTGCTGCCGCACCCTACGCACTTGCACTTATTGTGCTTGCCGCGATTCCTTCATTTGCCCTATCCCGGGGTTTCCTAACAAACTCAAAAGAAACTATGGTGAACGCGTGAAGGCCATTTCTATTCGAGATCTCAGTTCCGGGTACGGCGGCGATCCTGTGATCCGCGACATCAGTTTTGATCTAGAGGAAAAAGAACTCCTTGCTATCTTGGGGCCGAGTGGTTCTGGTAAAACCACGCTCTTGAAAACGATTGCCGGTTTTCTCCCAGCACAATCTGGACTTATCAAGCTTGACTCCCAAGTTGTCTCTTCTCCGCAGAAAATTGTTCCACCGGAGAAACGAAACATTGGGTTAGTCCCCCAAGAGGGTTCTCTTTTCCCCCACTTGGACGTCAGTGCCAATATTAGTTTTGGAATCCGGCGCAACCCGAAGAAAACTCAACGAGTCGCTGAACTACTCGAGATTATTGACATGAAGGAATACGCCCACGCGCGCCCGCAAGAACTCAGTGGCGGCCAGCAACAGCGTGTAGCACTTGCACGAGCCCTAGCACCCACGCCAAAGTTGATCCTGCTCGACGAACCCTTTACTGCAATGGACACGTCACTGCGTGCGCAAATGCGCAGGGACATTAGAAATATTCTCACCTTGACAGCAACTACCGCGATCATGGTGACCCACGACCAGGAAGAAGCTCTTGCTACGGCAGATCAACTTGCGATCATGCAGGACGGCAGACTCATTGCGTTTGGCACCCCACACGAGCTGTACGAAAAACCTGCATCACAAGATGTGGCCAGTTCACTTGGTGAAGTCAACGCGATTCCGGCAACCGTTGAATCTGAGCACAGCGTTAACACAGAACTTGGAACGTTTGTCGCGAGAATTATGGGTGACGCGGTTCTCGGCCAGCACGGAATCGTATTAGTCCGACCCGAAGCACTCACAATTGAAGAAACCGATAGCCCAAACGCGAAGATAACAGGATCAGTTTTCCACGGTCACGACTCAACGGTGACGGTGTCTACGAACAGTGGAATGGTTCTCAAGGTCAGAGAATCGCAACAGCATGATCGGGTCCCAGGAACGTTGTGCGCGGTCAAAGTCCTCCGCGAAGGAATCTTCCTTAAATAAACACCCCACCCAAGTGTTGGGATCCAGAACACAGGGCCAGACTTAACTCGTGAGTTCTTCAAGTATCAAGGCAGCTCCTGCGACTGCCCGGCAAAGAAACATAAGTCGGATAGTGCTCGACGCAGGACCAGTTGTCGCCTGGTTCGCAGTGATTGCAAGCCTGCTCACCCAAGTGACCGCGACCTCGACCGACATTGGGCCCATACCTGCTGTGCTTGCCTTGATTGCTTTGGCATTTGGAATTCCCCATGGTGCTGCAGACAATCTGACGCTGGTTCACACACTTTCCTGGCGCGGTTGGATTCGAATGGGTGTGGGCTACTTAACCATTGCCGCACTAGCAGCTGCGGTAATCATTATTCTTCCCGCATTTGGTTTCATTCTTGTTCTTGGAATGACGGTGTGGCACTTTGGAGCGGGAGACGTCGAAGCCAGAACTGAACTCTCAAGACAAGCACCGGTAAATCGCAAGTTCAGAATTCTTTATGCACTGGCGTTGGGCAGCGCACCAGTATTACTCCCACTCACTTCCCCTGCAGCGCTCAGCACCGTGACATCTTTGGAACCACAACTCGCCCAGATCTACGCAGGCCCAGCTACAACTTTGATACGCGGAATCGTCGCGGTGCTCCTGATTGTCACCATCCTGGTCTTAATCAATCGAAGTGACCTTCGAGGTGCATTCGAACTATTCACCCTTGGTGTTCTGGGTTTCGTCGTCTCACCATTCATTGCTTTTGCCGTCTATTTCAGCTTCTGGCATGCGGCCCGTCATACCGCTCGACTTGCGCAGGTATCAACAGGTGCAGTCACGATTCGCTCTATGGCCGCCGTAACAAGAATCGGTATCCCCTCTCTGATCGGCTTCATTGCAATCCTTGTCATTCTCACCGTGTTCATGGGTAATGACGCACTCACTGGAACCGTGCTTTGGATCGGCCTAGCAATTGTTTGGGGACTCACCGTTCCGCATATGTGGTTCGTTTCGCGTTTTGACAGGCGGAATCGGACGCGGTCCTGATCTACACTTAATAGCTTGCTTAGTCCGGAAGTGGATCGAATTCGCGAGCATTTATATCCAGTTGAGCGAGCATCTCGACCCTTGCCTGATGTCGACCACCATCGAAGGGCGTTGTGAGAAAGACTTCAAGTGCTTCTACCGCCACGCTTGGCTCGGTATACTGCTCACCAAAACTGGCAACGTTTGCGTTGTTGTGTCGACGAGTCATGATCGCGTCCTGAGAATCACGAATTACACCTCCTCGCGCTCCAGGAACTTTATTGACCGCCATACAAATGCCCTGTCCGCTACCACAGACAACAACACCGGCATCAACCTGATCCTCTGCCACTGCTCGAGCGACCATGGCGCCGAATTTCGGGTAGTCGCAACGATCACTATTAAATGTTCCTACATCCGTGACTTCGTATCCGGCGTCAAGGAGCCAAAGTCGGAGGGTCTCCTTCAATGCGAAGCCTGCATGGTCAGATCCGATCGCAACCTTCATAAATATTCTTCCTCTTTCATAATTTTTAGCATTGATTGTCGAAGGTGAAGTAAGGACTCCGCGGCCAGTGGATCTGGCGTGACAACTTCAGACCAACTTTGCGGGATTGGATTGCTCGTCAAGCCAGCCCCGAGTAAAGCGGCCCCAATCACAGCTGCGTCTGGCGCTTCCATGACCGCCAGAGGCACTCCGGTGGCATCCGCTAATAATTGACGGAATACCGGGTTATGGGTGCCACCTCCCACAAGTGGCGTGGGCTTTGGCAGCGAAGCACCAGTTTCCCCCACTGCGGAAACTCCCAGAGCGACCGCTTGTGCCACTCCGACAAAGATACTTCGAAGCATCGCAGGGCGATCGGTACTCAAAGTTAAATCGTGCCACGACCCACGCAGATGGGAATTCATGAAAGGGGTTCGCTCACCAGAAAGGTATGGGATGTATAGAGGGTCTTCATCTCGGAGTCCTTCAGAGAGCGCCGCTACTCCCTCCTCAATTGACGCGTTGAACCAACGAAGTGCCGCTGTCAAGGAGAGACCTGCATTTTGAATCGCACCGATTCGGTACCAACCAGATCGAGGTTGACCGACCGTCGCAAACGTGTGCGTACGAAGGGTTGAATCAAAATCGGGGCCCTCGAGCACCCTGACAACTTGAGACCCACTCCCTACCGCAATGAAGCCTTGACCTGGCTCAAGGCCAAGCGAAGAGAGCACACATGCAGTGTCCGCTCCCCCAACCACACACGGATATTTTGTTCCGTTGAAATCCACATATCCGGCACTTGCTTGAGACGCTCGGACCGGTGGAAGTAGCTCCGGCTCTACTCCCGACCATTGAACTGCCTTCTTCGACCAATCACCAGCACTACTATCGAATAGCAACGTGCCGGAAGCATCGCTTGGATCGCTTGCTATTTGGCCACCCAAAGCGGCTCGCAACCAGTCTTTGGGTTGCAAGACGTGCTTGGCATCGACGAATAATCCGGGCTCATTGAGCTTCAACCATGCCAAAGTTGTGGCGGAAAAGCCTGGAACTGCCGGTGAACCGAGTCGACTCAGTAAGTTGATTCCCAGATCCATTGACATCTGTTTAGCTTCGTCCGAGGCCCGGCTATCCGCCCAAAGAATTGCGGGACGTAGTGGCTTGAGTTCACTATCTGCAATCACTACTCCATGCATTTGTCCAGAAAACCCCACTGAAGTGGGAGTCACATTCGACTCGATGAGAACTCGTTCCACTACTTCACGTGTTGCCCTGATCCATTGCGCCGGATCGCTCTCGGCCCAACCTGACTTTACGGAAGATACCTGATAGGACCGGCTTGCCTGCGCAAGAACCAAACCATCCTCGCTCACGAGAGCACATTTAACTGATCCCGTTCCGAGATCTATTCCCAATGTGGCCACTGTGACGGGATTCTGACTTAAGGTCTATCTGAGATCGAGTCGTTATCGAGATTGCGTTGTTTGCTGCGCGAGTTCGATACCAGTTGACATGAATTCACGTGCGTGAGTTGCAAGATCCATGCCGTCGGTCCAGAGATTCCGCCACACCGCCAGGGTATTTGATAAACCTGGGTCAACGACTGCCGAGGAGAAGGACTCAAAAGTGATTGGGCCTGAATAATTCATGTCCACTAGGGCCTCAAACACCTCTGGGAAGTCAATCGTGCCCTTTCCCAAGTACCCACGGTTGGACTCTCCAATGTGGACGTATCCCAATCGATCACCGCATGCAAGTAGAGGTGCCCGGAATCCGTCTTCTTCAATGTTCATGTGATACACGTCAGCATGAACGACAACATTCTCCTCGCCCACAAGCTCCATAAAGTCCAATGTTTGTTGGACAGTATTGAGCAGGTTGCTTTCGTATCGATTCACGAATTCAAGTCCAATAGTGATCCCGCTTCCAGCCGCCTGTTGCGCAAGTTCCTTTATGACCGATGCGCTGTTCTCCCTAGCTTTCTGCGAAGTTGGGCCCGGATACTTGGCTAGCGCCCCAAAAAGAACACCACCGAGATACGTTGAGTTGACGCCTGAAGCAATCGATAGCGCCTCCATTAAGGTGGCGCGGCCCAAATCTACCTTGGACAAATCTTCGGAGTTAATGTCAGTTTCCAGAGTGAGTCCAAGTGAAAAGCCTGCTGCGATACCGTGATTTTCCAATCGCATTTTGGTGTCTGCAATGTCAATTCGAGAAGGATCAAGCGCTGGGATTTCAATCAGGTCAAAACCAGCCTTTGCAGTGGACGCAATTGCAAATTCTGCTTCCTCCGGAGACCAACCTCCGGTCCAGACCAGCGCGTGCACTCCCAGAAGATTTTTCATTTCAATCCCGTCGTCGTGAATTAATCTGTTTGATGTGAATTCCGGCACTTCTTTACAATGCGCAATCACGCTCTAGCTTGCGTCGCTCCCGTAATTAGCGAAACTAATTCGTCACCGCTCGTATCGCTAGCTCGCATTCCCGTGATGACGTTTCCTTGTCGCATGACCCAAATCTGTTCGGAGAGTCTTAAAACCTGATCAAAGTTATGGCTAATTACGATCACGGCCAAACCTCGTGCTTTGAGTCGCTCAATGAGTTCTTCGACTTTAGCCGTTTCCCTAACGCCCAAAGCTGCGGTTGGCTCGTCCATGATCACTACTTGACTCGACCAACCTGCAGCTCGCGAGATCGCGACTGCTTGACGCTGGCCTCCCGACAATCCGCGAACCCGCGCTTTCACGCTTGGAATGTGAACATCTAGCTCTGAAAGCATGCGCACCGCTTCATTGCGCATAACCCGCTTGTTCAGTATTCGAAACGGCGGAATACCGATCATGAGTTCTCGTTTGAGAAATAGGTTCTGCCAGATCGTGAGGTCCTCAATCAATCCGAGAGTTTGATAGACGGTCTCAATTCCAGCTTCACGGGCCGCTTCAGGGGAATGAAATGAGACGGGTTCCCCGAAGATTTCTACAGTGCCTTCGTCAGCTTTTTCAACTCCAGCAATAATTTTGATCAGGGTCGACTTACCGGCACCGTTGTCACCAATTATTGAGGTCACCTCACCAGCTTTTGCCGTGATTGAAACGCCCTTCAGCGCACGAACGGAGCCGTAACTCTTGAAAATATTATTCGTTTCAACTGCAAACCCCTGTGATTCAACCTGACTTGTCATTTTGCTGACCTCACCAATACCGCCGAAATCATTACGATTAGTCCGATAGCGATGAACTGGTAGTACTGGGGGACACCAGCAACAATCAGGCCATTGATGATCATGGTTAAGAGAATCGCGCCTACGAACGGTCCTACGATATTCCCTCTACCGCCAAATAGGGAAACCCCACCGAGGACAACCGCTGCGACAGAGTTGAGCAGAAGCGAAGTATTCATGGATGGTTCGGCAGCTCCGATTCGAGAGATCAGAACTATAGAGGCAATTCCGGCCGCACCACCGGAAATGGCGTAGACCGCAATTTTCATAGCCTTGGTTTTGACGCCCATGGCACGGGCCGTTTCGGTATTTCCTCCTGTTGCCAGCACATGCGTTCCAAACCGGGTTTGGGTGAGGACCAGTTGCGCAATTATCAGTAGGACAACAGCCAGAATCATGATGTAGGGGAACACACCAACTTTCCCAAGTGCGAATGTGGCAAGAGGTTCAGAGATCACTTGCACCGGCGTGGCATTGGAAATAACTAGTGCCACGCCCTGTGCGAGACTGAGCATGCCCAGAGTCACAATAAAGTCGTTAATTTTGAACTGTGCAATGACAACACCGTTAACTACGCCGGCAGTCACACCTGCAACGATTGCTAAAGCCATGCACAGAATAAGTGGTTGACCTGCTGCGAACATGGCACCAAAGGTGACTGCGGACAATGTAACGATTGCCGCGTTAGAAAGGTCAATCCCGGCCGTCATAACGACAAATGCTTGCCCAATTACCAGAATCGCAGGGACAGCGGCCGCTGTAAGAATCGTCGAGATGTTGTAAGAGCTTAGGAAAGTGTCAGGCGATAAAGCCCAAAAGACAATAACAGCTACAACTAAGGCCAACAGCACTGTCCAGTTTGCCCAGAAGTAAGGGCTCTTAAGGCTGTAACCAATTCGCTTCAGTGTTGAAGGAGTATCGGGGGCCGCCACGGAAGCGGCCCCCGAATCCTTCACATCCGGTGTCTGCAAAACAGTTCCTCTGATGTGGCCCATCAATTAATGATGGAGTTAGTTGACTTCTATTACTTTTGGATTAATGCAGCAAACGGGCTATCGAATGCAGCTGGTGGTTGTGGGAAGTTGGAGATTGCGTCAGCAACGTTATCTGCCGTAACAACAACCGCAGGTGATTCCACGAACTCAGTAACTGCGCCACCCTGTGCCGCAACGATGCAAGCCTCTACACCAAGTTGTCCCATAACCCATGGGTACTGGGACACAGATCCTGTGACCTTACCGGATTCGATGTCAACAAGAATCGGCTCGATTCCGTCAACGCCCATTACCTTGATGTCTTTGCCTGATTCCGCAACAGCTTGAGCTATGCCCTGTGCCATCGTGTCATTTGCAGCGAAGATGCCAGCGATATCTGGATTCGCAGCAATCATTGCCTTCGCTGCGTCCAGTGCCTTTGCGGTCTCCCAGTCAGCCGTTACAGGCCCGACAAAAGTCAGCCCTGCCGCGCCTTCCTGGAAGCCATCAATTCGAGCGTTGCTCGTGACGTTGCCGGCAAGCCCGGCAATTAGGCCAATGCTAGCGCCCTCTCCAACGAGTTCCTTCATTTTCTCGCCACCCTTGACACCAGCCTGGTAGTTATCCGTGCCAACAAATGCAGTGATACTGCCACCGGCGGCAGCAAGACCTTCCGTATCAACTGGAGAGTCGATATTGACGATCGGTACTCCTGCAGCGGAGACCTGACCCAAACCTTGGTTTAGGTTGTTGGAACTAATAGGAATGACAACGAAGCAATCGAACCCTTGGCCTGCCAAGGTGTTCAACTTGTCAGCTTGACCAACCTCGTCATTGGTTGTTGGCGCATATTCCACTGTGAGATCCACACCATACTCAGAGGCTGCATCGCGCATTCCCTCTGCGATGGTGCCGAAGAATGGGTTGGCTTCGTCCTTAATGACTGCGGCAATCCGAAGTCCAGCTGTTCCCGAAGCGTTAGCTTCGTCCGTGGTGGTCTCTTCAGAATCTGAAGAGCAAGCACCGAGCAGTAAAGTTCCTGCGGCAAATGCCGCCATGATTCCAGCGGCGCGTGATCGACGAACCATTGATCCTCCTTGAATCAACCACTTATGTCCGAGTTGACATAAGTATTGGTAAATGAAATATTACTAGGCGAATTGCGATATGATCAATCAAAACAGATAACAAAGTTGTCACAATTCGAAAACGAACCAAGGGTCCAAAACCAGTCGCATGACGCGCGAAAACGAAGGGTCGCATCATGGTTTTACCTGCGTTGCCAGGTAGTCGATCGGCTGCCATCCTTGAGGCTTTACGCGCCAATGGAGGTTCAGGCACGCGGACTGAAATTGCCCGTGCAGTGGGCGTCGCCCGAGCAACCCTCATTGAAGAATTGTCTGAACTTGAGGAATTAGGGATCGTCGTTCAATCTTCTGTTGTCACTTCTGCCGGTGGCCGCCCCGCACATACATTTTCAATCAACTCGAGTGGTGCATCTGTTGGAATTATCGATGTCGGAGGAAGCCGGACCCGGGTGGGTATGGCAAACCTGGTAGGCGAAGTGGTTCAGGAATCCTTGCTTCATGTTTCAGTCGAGGTCGGGCCGGAAGACGTTCTGAATTGGGCCGTGGCCGAACTCCAACGAATGCAGGAAGCATTTGGCCCACAGTCCGAGCCTGGCGTTATTGTCGTCGGTCTACCCGGTCCCGTTGATTTCACAACCGGATCAGTCGTTAGGCCTCCCATGATGCGAAATTGGCAAGGCTTTGATGTTCGTAGATTCATTAACAGCAGCATCAAAGCGCCAGTAATAATCGACAACGATGTCAATCTGATTGCAATTGCCGAGCAGCGAATCTCGTATCCACGTTCGCAAGTCTTCTTAGTTATAAAACTTGGCACGGGTATTGGCGGCGCTCTGGTGATTCACGAACGACCTTTGCGAGGAGCCAATGGTGCCGCCGGTGATATCGGGCATACACAATCGATCGAAAACCGAGAGGCCATGTGTCGGTGCGGCCAAGACGGGTGCGTTGAGGCAGTGGCCGGAGGCTGGGCATTAGTTCAACAGCTTGAAAAGCAAGGTGTGCGAGTGGACAGCGTGACCGACGTAGCAAAGCTTGCTAAAGCAGGAAACGTGATCGCGTTGTCCGCCGTCCGAACAGCCTCGAAGGTTATTGGCCAGGCAGCGGCCCAGGCTGTGAGTTTGCTCAACCCCGACACACTCGTTATCGCAGGCGAACTCCTGGAAGCAGGCGACATCGTGATCGCAAGTATCCGCGAAACGATTTACCAGTACTCCCTCCCCTTGGCTACCCACGACCTCACGGTGAAACCAAGCGCACTTGGCCCTTTAGTGGGACTCAAGGGAGGGGCGCAACTCGGAATTGACTATTTGTTCGGTCGCGTTGACTTCTTACAACTCTCATCAACTAACGAAAAATGAAGGGCTCGTACGCATGAAATTTGATCCGGAATTGATCATTTTTGATCACGATGGCGTCCTCGTCGATAGTGAGATCCTCGCTATGGAACACCTTGCGTCGATATCCACCGCACACGGCGTCCCTACGTCAATACCCGAAGCATTTGATCTCTACCTAGGTTCAAGCTTCGACTACGTGGTGGAATATTTGCGCACTAATGGCGCTGTCGTTGATCGAGACGAAGTCCATGATGCGTTCCACACCTCACTTTTTGAGGACTTCAGAACGCGGCTTCAAGAAATACCAGGGACCTCTGAACTTCTTCAAACGCTGAGAGACAACGACCAATTAATTTCAATTGCCTCAAGTGGAAGTCGAGAACGAGTGACACTTGGAATCACGACTACTAGAGCCAACCAATATTTCAAGGACTCGATCATTACAACTGCTGAAGATGCCAAGAGAGGGAAGCCATTTCCAGATCTTTTTTTGATTACAGCAGAACGAGCTGGGATCGATCCACGAAACTGCCTCGTTATCGAAGATAGCCCGTTCGGGATTGAAGCCGCGAGTCATGCAGGAATGTCTTCAATTGGACTTGCGTATCGAACGCCTGCCGAGAAACTCTCTGCGGCTGACCTCGTCGTGCGCACACCAAAGGAAGTCCTACTCGCTTTAGGTTACTAACCGTTCACTCGCCTTGATCCAACTACTGCAATAAGAAGCACAACCGTGAAACCGGCCAGCATGAACGCCTTTGGGTCAACAAAAATCCCCAATAGTGAGTCGGAAACGAACACGAAACCACACAACCAAATACTGGAAATTGATCCGCGAGTTGTTGACGTCGAGATGAGAACGTGCGCCCCACCCAGCACGATTGCGAGCACCA
>DKME01000094.1 GCA_002469525.1 Actinobacteria bacterium UBA7422 | reverse complement strand
TCCCATATGGGCAAACTCCGAATTACCGGTCCGGGTGCCATTGCGGCTCTGAACACAATTGTTGCCAGTGACTTGGCCAAAATTGGCAACGGTCAAGCGCAGTATTCGATGCTGTGTAACGAAGACGGCGGGGTGATCGACGACTTCATCGTGTATAGATTCAGTGAAGACAATGTTTTCGTGATTCCAAATGCGACGAATGCTGCGAAAGTCTATGAAGGGTTTCGTTCGGCGTTGCCAGCGAGTATCGCCATTGAGAACTTGCACAACGACTACGGCATCATCGCAATTCAAGGACCGCTTTCCGCCAATGTCCTTGGGCGCATGGGGTTGCCGGTGGATTGTGATTACATGAACTGGTTGCAGTCAGACGTTGACGGTGAAGCTGTGATTATTTGTCGCACCGGTTACACCGGAGAGATCGGTTTTGAACTTGTTGCCCCCAACGAGGTGTTGCAGAAACTGTGGGATCTTGCAATTGTTTCGGCTCAAGAAGTTGATGGGATTCCGGCAGGTTTGGGTGCGCGGGATATTCTGCGAACGGAAATGGGGTACCCGCTCCACGGGCAAGACATTAGCCCCACAATCACACCGCTTGAGGCGAAAATTTCGTGGGCAATTGGCTGGGACAAACCTGATTTTGCTGGCAAAGCCAGTCTGTCGGCGGCGCGCGCCCAAGGTGTTGCACGCAAGCGGGTTGCCTTGAAAGCGCTCGGGCGTGGAATTCCACGAGCTCACATGGACGTGTATCGCGATAGTGAGTTGCAGGACAAGATTGGTGAGATAACCAGTGGAACTTTCTCACCAACGCTCAAAGAAGGAATCGCGTTGGCACTCCTTGACAAAGACTATAAAAAAAACGAATCAGTATTCATTGACGTTCGCGGGAAATCCCTTGAATGCGCAATAGTTCCACTGCCATTCATTTCGGCGTCGCCCAAGTCTTAACCGTCTTAGCTGTCTTGGCCACCAGTGAAGGTGTTGAGTAACTCAATACTGATCTGTGCGCCAATGCCTTGGTCCTCACTGAGGTTCAATGGGAGGCCGGCCGGGATGCTCATCCGTTCAATGGCTTGCCCGACCGCTCGGTCGGGGGAGGTGCTCCCATTGCGCCACCAGCTACTTGCCTTCATGGAAATTCGGTGGGCAATCAAAGCCGCTGCCAGTTCCTGGGTTGAGCCTAAAATCACGGGAGTTTTTCGAGCTGCCGCGGCAAGGAGTGCACCCGTGTAGAACGCTATGACGCCGCTGGGATCCAGGTCAGCTAATGCGCGTGCATTTCCTCGCTGTTCACGGTGAGCGCGCATCATTGTCACCGTTTCCGCCAGTTGGGTCATGACCAGCGAATCTGTTGCACCTGCACCTTCAAAGGTGACCTGCCAAGCGTCTTTGCGGGTGAGCAGCCCGATTATCGACCTCGTGACGATCGGGTCAACGTGAATATCGCTGGTGAAATGGATCAGGGTTGCACCCGAATCAACGGCTGCGTCAACGCGGTGCACACCCAATTCATAATGTGGAGCAGTGTCAATGTTGATGTCAATGGAGTCCGCTTGAAAATTAGATCCACGTTGGCCCCACCAGTTCAGGAGTTCAGCGAGGGATCCGCTAGCTAATGGGCTCATTGTGAACTCAGTGTGAGGAACAAATGACTCAATCCGGTCCAGTAGATCTGAACCGTTCTCAGTAATGCTCACAGATTCACTCCCAGACTCACTCCCAGGCTCACCCATCACGTCAGGATAGGCGTTCGGGTGCCATAAAAACAGTTGGAGCGTCAAATGCTGCTTTGCGTGAAGCCCGCCGCAACAACTGCAGGATCGGTGAGCCAATCAATGCAATAAGGATCACCGTAAGTGCAGCGCGTGGCAGATCAAAACCAAGTGAGGTCGTTACGCTAAACCGAATCCAAGCAACGAGGTTCTCGCCGGCTGCGGCACCCGGTGTGAATGCAATTTGGGTCGGCAGATTGACCGAGAAGGGCCAGAACCACAGGTTCATCAGAAATCCAAATGCGATACAAGCAGCGGCAGCGTAAGTGCTGAGCACGAGTAGTTCTTTTTTCCCAGATGCTCGCGGGAGAAGCCCAGCGCCCAAGCCAACCCAGGCTGCCGCCAGCATTTGAAAGGGAAGCCAAGGGCCCACACCACCTGTGAACAATGCGGATGCGAGTAAGGAAATTGATCCCAATAGAAATCCAAAACCAGGACCTAATGCGCGACCGGCGAGAATGAGAATTACCCAGATTGGTTCGATCCCGCCAAGCCCCGCGCCCAGTGGGCGCAGGACCGCGATCACCGCGGCGAGTGCTCCAAGGAGCGCAATGGCCTTTGCATCGAGCCCACCGTCGCCTATTTGCGAGATCACCGTAAGGAGCAGCAGTGGAATTATCACCGCGAAAAGAAGTGGCGTTTCACTTGAATTGACAACAAGAAATGAATCAACAGGTGCAATGAACGGCCACAGGAAACTCATAACACCAAGGACGCTGATTATGGTGATCGAGATGGCGGAAGTTCTTCCCAGCGGAATAGCGCGCATCAGGCCGGCTCTTGATTTAAGGCTTGCGCAATTTGTTCAACAGTCGTCCAGCGTTGCGGTGCGAGAATCTTGGACACCTGCGGGGCAAACATGGGGGAGTCGGTCACAACCGCTTGCGTTGGGCCATTGGCCACGATTTCACCGTCACCCATGATCACAACGCGTGTGGCCAGTTCGGCCACTAGTTCAACGTCATGTGTTGCCAACAGAATGCTGTGGCCACCTGTGGCTAAACCCCGCAGGACTTCCCCGAGTTTCTTCTTGGTCGGGTAATCCAAACCCCGCGTCGGTTCGTCGAGCAGCAGTAGTGGTGGTTTCGCCGCGACAATCAGGCACAAGGCGAGCAGCATCTGCTGACCTTCGGAAAGGTCACGCGGGTGCGTGTTGTCGTTAACGTCTGGAGCCATAAGTGCAAGCAATGCTCGCGTTGTACCGGGGGCGCAACCGGCGTCAGAATCTGAGGCCTTGCATTCTGTCGCAACACTCAGCGCCTCAAAAAGATCGTGCGGTTCTTGAGGAACGAATCCCACAAAGTGCAACAGCTCGCGTGCAGGCAGCGAGCGCGGATCAACACCATTGATGTGAACTGACCCCTTTGCTGGATCCTTCAGGCCAACGAGTGTCCGCAACAACGTCGACTTTCCTGCCCCGTTGCGACCCATGAGCGCGGTGATTTCCCCGGCCTCAAGATCTAGATCAATACCTTTGAGCACAGATATATTTCCGTAGGAACTATGCACGTTTTTTACCTGGGTGACCTTGACCTGTTGGGTGGGCACGACGTGAAGGCCGGGTGAGTGGTGTGCAAGTAGAGCCCGCAGTGGCGGTGCTGCTCGCCTAGCGTCACGAATGTTAATCGGGAGGGGATCCCAGCCCGCGAGCCGACCGAGGTGAATCACAGGCGGTGCGATCGGGGAAGTCTGCATGAGTTCACTGGGAAGACCCGCTGTGATTACCCCTTTTTCGAGAAGCAAAATTGAATCGCAGTACTGCATGACTCGTTCGAGACGATGCTCTGCCAACACGACCGTGATGCCTAAGTCATGCACTAACCGGTGGAGTGCGGCCAAAACTTCCTCTGCCGCGCCCGGATCAAGGGCAGAAGTGGGTTCGTCTAGAACGAGGACTTCGGGTGCGGCGGTCAGGACCGAACCGATTGCAACCCGCTGCTGCTGCCCACCGCTCAATGTATGAATGGGGTGGCCACGCAAGTCCGAGAGGCTAAGAAGATCCAAGATTTCCTCGACCCTGCGACGCATCACGGGAGGCTCGATTCCTAAACACTCCATGGAGTATGCAAGCTCGTCTTCAACTAGGTCGGTGACAAAACCCGAGACTGGATCTTGTGGCACAAAACCAACGAGGTCGGCAAGTTCGCGCGGGTGGTTCTCTCTTGTTGAACGGCCGTTTACGCTGACGCTTCCGGTTAAGTGGCCACCGGTGAAATGGGGAACCAAACCGTTAATCGCTCGAAGGAAAGTTGTCTTGCCACTACCCGTTGCGCCCAGCAACAGTGCGAGTTCCCCGGCGGGAATCTCCACGTTGACATCGCACAAGACAGGATCAGCGTCTTCGAAATAGCGAAAGGTGACTCCGTCAAAACGAATCATGTGAGTGCCTTGCTTGATTCTTCAATCGGCATTTCAGTAGTGAAAGTCGGAGGTGGCGGTGATGTGATCGCAGGTGTACATGCAATGGCGAAAGCGACAAGTCCCCACAATGGCAATGAAGGCCACGTGTTCAATGCTGGAGTGAGCGTGAGGGCTTGGCCACTGCTGGCATGTGCAATGAGAAATATTGTCAGAGCACTTACGCCAGCCGTGCTCACTAACCACTCTGGCCTTGACCACACGTCAGGACGATAAACGGTGCGGATTCGAGTGCGTCCCGCTCTCCACAATGTAAGTCCACCGAGGGTCAATCCCACAACAAGAATGAGTATCGCGGTGATTGCGCCCATACCGGCAGTGAGAAGTGAATACACGCCAATGAGCGCAAGTGACAGGGAAGCAAGGACAAGGATAATTGAAATCCGGCGCCCGACAGATGACTCTTTTTGATGCCTGCCGTATCCGCGTGAATCCATTGACTCCGCCAAAATTATTGAACGGTCAAGGGCCCCGGCAAGAACGGGGAGTCCAAGGGAGGCGAATCCGCGCAGCCCACGTGAAGTCTTGCCGCGCAGCCTGCGCATTTCTCGAATTCTCCCGGCGTCAGCGGTCAACTGTGGGACGAAACTTAATGCGACGACAACACTGACACCAAGCTCGTAAAGCGCAGTGGGAACCGCCTTGAGTAAACGAGTTGGTGAAGCAAGTGAATTTGCCGCCCCAATCACAATCGCGATGGTGGCCAGTCGCAGTCCGTCGTAGAAGGCGCCCAAGAGTGCTTCAAGTGTTACCACGCCACCAAGTCGCAGCCCGCTCATCCATTCCGGGAACGAGACACCAGGAAGTTCACATAAAACAGTGGTCCCCAACCCGGCGCCAAACACCAATTGGAAAAGAACTCGAATAATGACGATCATGACACCGAGAAAAATGAAGAATTCGAATGACTTCCCCCAAGGCGCATCGGGTTTGCGTGCAGCAACGACGATCACGGCAGCACCGATGAGCAACGCAAGTAGTAGCGGGTTAGTCGTCTGCGAAGCTGCCGCGGCTAGACATAGGGACCATAGCCACCAGGCGCCAGGGTGCAGCCATCGTGAAGTAGTAATGTGAGAAGTCATGGTTTCCTGCGCCGCCAAAAATAGAATCCCGCAACGGCCAGCAGTCCGATCACAACGGCGGTTCCTACTGGAGCAAGCGAGGAAGTTTGAGTCGAATCTGTTGCCTGTTCTGAACTTTCTATTGCAACGTCTGGAATTGGAGTCAAAGGAATCCGTTGCGGTGACGCACTTGCAACATAGTCACTCACGGGGGTTGCGCATTCAGTCTCGGGAAACCCCGAAATCCCACAGATAAAACCGTTATCAGTTCTTAACTCCACAACGGTCTTGAGAAGTTCATAACCGTTCGCATCGACTTTCCCCACCGCACAGTAGGCGGTGGGAGCGGGTGGCGTTTCGCCCTCTGGCGCAAGCGCTGGATCACCTGCGTCAATCACGATTGCAATGCGCTTCGTTCCGGTAATGGGCATTACGCCACCACAAGCAATATCGAATACCTCAGCTGGCTGATCTGCGGGAGCAAGGCTGGGAACGCTCGGACTCGAAGCGTCAAAACGCCAAGCCTGAGCACTGCCCTCAGTTGGCGTGGTGCTCGCCGAACCGATCGGGGAATACGACCACGTGTCGCCGTTCTGGGTCCAAAAATTCCAAAACCGGTACGTAGTAGCACTCGCGACCCCGGCCGAGGACACCGAAAATAGGAGAAGTGCCACAAGGACAATTCCTAAATTTCGGAGCAGCGACCGGGGTGCGATGTACATTGTCGATTTACTTCTTCATGCTTTTTGTCAGGGTCGTGACGAGATTCATACCACCGAATTTCTTGGGGCTTGAATCAGTTGCTTCGGCAGCCATGAGCAGCCAGCCAACTGCACCTGCATTGACTTGACCGTTCTTCAGTGCCCATGCCTTGGCATTCTTTTTCAGTGACAAGATCGACTTGTTCACGGAGGACTTGCCAATCTTCATCGAATTAAAGGTGACGACAGTTGCAGCAGTGTTTCCGTAATCATTACCGTCATAAGGGAAATTTGACAGAGTTCCGGTTGTGAGTTGGCTGCTGAGGTAGCTGGCCAGGTTGGTTGATTTGTTCTTGCCGCAACTTGGATCTTTCGCCAACCTGTTTGCTGGCTCTGCGGGTGTAAGCGCCTTCAAGCCAAACAGGACTTGGGCCGAAGCCGAGTTATTCACGCCGCCATCACCGCTCTGAAACTTTGCGCCACCGCTTTCGGTGCACGGTGTGATTGACCTGAAGAGATAAGTTCGAACTTGTCTAACAATGACTGAATTCATGCCAACACCCGTCATTGCCGCGTAGGCCAAACCCGACGAGTTTGCATCAGGGAGCGCGCCTGCTCCGGGGTAATAGGCCACTCCGGTCGTGCCATTGGTTGCCTTGGCCCCGGCCTTGGACAACCAGGTCGCAGCTTTCTTCGCTTGGCCTATTTTTCCCACGGAGTTCAATGCTAAAGCCGCTAGTGCTGTTGAGTTTGAGTCAGGCCCGCTGAAATTTACTGGATCTGAGGGACCACAGGCGGTCCGAATGCTGAGGCGGTAAGCCTGAAAGCTCCCGTCCAGACATTGCTGGGTGACTAGCCAGTTAATAGCTTGGGGGCTGGGTTCAACCCCCACCGAGACAAGCCCCAGTATTGCGAGGGATTGATCTGAGACCCCGGTGAAGGTGGGATCGGTGCTGCCATAGAGACCAGCATCCGGTCCGGCAGCGGCAGCGGGATTCAGCCCCGCGGTGAGGACTAGCGCTACGCCGAGCGCTGCCGAGCTAACTATCTTGTTCCATTTATTCATGGTGCCCTTTCAGTGAGTGGTCACTGGATAAGAGCCCATGGATCTCTCAATCAAAAACCCCAAGCACATATGTGCATGGGGCGATCAAGTTTTCACTTGAGCGCTCGTCCCGTTGCCTCGACGGATGACCGCTCGCAATTGCTAGGTGCTCCGACTTAGCGAGTTCTCACTCGCCTTACGGTTGCGGGACAGCGCCGGATTTCCACCGAACTTCCCCTAGATTCAAATGCGACAATCTTTTGTTGTGTGCGTATAGCACCACTTCTGAACCCCAGTGTCAACGTGAAAGAGGAAATGGGGCAGGAGTGGCGAAACTTTTCTTGCTAGGCCGGGTCCAAACTCATGGGGCCGTAGACCACTCGATCGCCGTCAAGAAGCGTGACGCCACCTATTCCGGCCGCGCGCAATTCCCGCCAAGTGTCGGAAACGAAAGCTTCAGCATCGCTTTGGGTGGGGAAAACCGATGTGACACAAGGCTCAACGGGAGTCTCAATAACCGTTCCGCTGAGGTCAACGTACTGCCAACTCCACGACATGTGAGCTCCTTCTATGAGTGATGCAGGGCGATTTTATTGTGAGTTACGGCCGCAGTTCTGGTGAAACGGTTAACGCTGGATCGGTCTGAACGAGATCACCTAA
>DKME01000119.1 GCA_002469525.1 Actinobacteria bacterium UBA7422 | reverse complement strand
TAAAACATTCGACATTGAGGTGAAAGGTTTAGCGGAGGGCGACCTCGTTCAATCAGTTGTGCCTTCACGTGATGGCACTCGCGCTGCAGTCATTGTATCTACCGATTCCGGGTTAGTGTTACTACTCATGCGGGTTAGTCGTCCCTCACCCGCAAACGTCACTCGGATTGAATTACAAAAGCCCATGCGAGTTGAATCTAAACTTGGTGAGGTCACTGCCTTGGCTTGGTCAAGTGCAAACACGATCGCAGCGATTGCAAGTGAGACGGCCGGCACCATTCAAATTTACGAAATTGATTTGGGGCGCGGGGAAATAGCGGCACAGGGTTCACCCGCAGATCCAATTTCGATTGCAGCAGCCCCCGGCTTGGCCACGCTCGTGGCCTCGGCTGATGGCTCGATCTATGAAAACTCAACCCAGTCTTGGATTGAACGCATTCAAGGAACAACCGCAACCTATCCGGGCTAAGCGCACTCCCGACTAATTTCGGACAGAGTCTGACTTACGTTTTGCGTGCCCCTGCCACAGCGGCGCATCCCACTATGTGAACCCCGGCTAGTAAAAGTTGAGAGACGGCAGCGCTGAATGTTGCCCCGCTCGTGGTGACATCGTCAATCACAATTGCGGGAATTGGGTCTCGAACATAGTGATCGGGGATGCGCCCAATGCAAAAAGCGTCGTTTGCGGCAATTACTCTCTCGGTGATTCCCAAGGTCTTTGATCTACCCGCACCACGCTGGTCGACCAGCCAGGCCGCAACCGGGTATCCGCCGCGACTTAGACGGCTAGCGATTAGGTCCATGGGGTCGAATCCGCGAGTGCGAATCGACGACCTGCGAGACGGTATCGGAATCAGAATCGGATGATCTGTTGGAATTTCCTCGATTGCCCCCCTCAGCAGATCTGCAAGGAGTTGGGAGAGTTCAGGGATCTGATTATCCTTATAGCGATAAATCATTGAGTCGATCGGTGGGGCGTAGCGGTGCGCAATGGCGACGGGAATTCGCAAATCCTCTGCAAGGTCATCAAATCTTAAATCTCGCATTATGTGGGCCCGGTTGCTCACCTTTGCGCGACATGCAGCACAAATCAGGGTTCCGAGTTTCTTGCAGCCAATGCATTCGCGTGCGAGAACTAGGTCGCTGAGTTCGGTGAGGAATTTGCGCATGAATTATGTCTAACGGCTCGGGTTCCGGGTGGCTAGAGGCAATTTGCGCCTGTGGAACTACGATGGCACCTGCTGCTTTATCTAATCGTTATTTGGAAGGTTTCACGTGGGCGTTTTTGACAGGATTCTTCGGGCCGGCGAGGGAAAGACCTTGCGTAAGTTGGAGGGGATCGCAAAGGCGGTCAACGCAATTGAGGCCGATTTCGTGAACCTCACCGACGAGGAGCTACGCGACTTAACAGTCGAGTTCAAAGAGCGCTACTCGAACGGTGAAAGTCTCGATGACCTCATGCCAGAAGCTTTCGCGACTGTGCGCGAGGCCTCTAAACGAACGCTGGGACAGCGCCACTACGACGTGCAAATAATGGGCGGGGCGGCACTACACCTTGGCAATATTGCGGAAATGCGGACAGGTGAAGGCAAGACACTGGTATCAACATTGCCGGCGTATCTCAATGCAATCTCGGGGAAGGGCGTTCACGTTGTTACCGTTAACGACTACCTGGCTGAGAGAGACTCCGAATGGATGGGACGGGTCCACAGGTTCCTAGGCTTAAGTGTTGGCACGATTCTGAACAACATGACACCGGCCCAGCGCCGTGAAGCGTACGCGGCCGACATTACATATGGAACGAACAACGAGTTTGGTTTTGACTACCTGCGCGACAACATGGCATGGTCAGCAGAAGAAATGGTCCAGCGTGGTCACAACTTTGCAGTAGTCGACGAAGTTGACTCGATTTTGATTGACGAGGCCCGAACCCCGCTGATCATCAGTGGTCCGGCCGACCAGGCAACCGAGTGGTACGCGGAGTTCGCTCGAATCGCCAAGAAAATGACCTTGGATCAGCACTATGAAGTCGACGAGAAGAAAAAGACAGTTGGTGTACACGAGGAGGCAATTGACGTCGTTGAAGACGAACTCGGGATCGACAACCTTTACGACACAGTGAACACCCCCCTTGTCGGTTACCTGAACAACGCAATTCGCGCGAAGGAACTGTTTAGGAAAGATCGTGACTATGTCGTCATGGATGGTGAAGTAGTCATTGTCGACGAGCACACCGGGCGAATTCTTAAAGGCCGCCGCTACAACGAGGGGCTGCACCAGTCAATTGAGGCGAAAGAAGGCGTTGAGATTAAGGCCGAGAATCAAACCTTGGCGACAGTCACCTTGCAGAATTTCTTCCGACTCTACGACAAATTGGGTGGTATGACCGGAACCGCAATGACCGAGGCGGCCGAGTTCAATCAAATCTATGATTTGGGGGTTGTTCCTATCCCAACAAACCGCGACATGGTGCGGGAGGACAACGCTGACTTGATTTACCGAACCGCTCAAGCAAAGTTTGGTGCGGTGCTCGAAGACATTGTGGAACGTCACGCAACCGGTCAACCAATATTGATCGGAACTACGAGTGTTGATAAGTCTGAGGAACTCTCGGCAATGCTCAAGAAAAATGGTGTTCCACACGAGGTTCTCAATGCAAAGCATCACGAACGCGAAGCGGCGATCGTCGCCATGGCTGGGCGCCGTGGAGCGGTGACCGTCGCAACAAATATGGCTGGCCGTGGAACAGATATCATGCTTGGTGGAAACGCTGAGGCGATGGCGGCAATGGACCTTAC
>DKME01000159.1 GCA_002469525.1 Actinobacteria bacterium UBA7422 | reverse complement strand
CGGGAAACGTTTCAACGCACCGCGCAAGATTGGGACAACGAGACCAAATCCTAAAAGAACCGAAAGCAGGAGTCCGATCAGAGAAATGGACCCGGCAGCAATTGTGTGTGCTCCAACACCTAGCCCAACCAGGACTGACCCAATGAGGGCAAGTTTCAGTCGAGAGGACACCCTAAAAGCAAATGCGCTGCAGAATACCTTTGGCAATCTGCAGCACATATTGGTCCCAAGTGCAGTGAGCTTGTAAAGAGTGGACTACATGTGGACAGCGGCCTCTTGATCCCCTGCTGCCATGTCTCGTTTGGTGATTCGAACCAGCGTTACCCAAATTATTCCGGCGACCGCCAAGATCCCAGCACCCCACATGAACGCGTCCACATAACCTTCTACTTGCGCATTTGGGTTGAACGGATCCACGTTATTTGCAACTACATAAGCAGCCGTGGCGCTTGTCGCGATTGTGTTCAAGAAGGCGATGCCGACCGACCCACCAATCTGCTGGCTGGTGTTAAGGACCGCCGAGGCCACGCCGGCATCATGGTTTCCAACCGCAAACAGCGCCGTGGCCGACAGTGGCACAAAGATCAGCCCCATACCGAGGCTGATGATAATCAGTGCGGGCAGAATATTTGACACGTATGAGCTCTCCGGAGTAATTCGCGTAAGAAGCAACATTCCACCTGTGGCCAAGATAAAGCCGCCAAATGTGACATAACGTGGACCAAATCGAGGTAACAATTGGCTGGTAATTCCAGCGCTAATAATAATTCCGGCCGAGAACGGCAGGAACAGAAGGCCAGCCTTCAATGGTGTGTAGCCCAGCACGATCTGGAAGAAGTAGGTCAGGAACAGGAACATTGCGAACAGTCCAATACCAAGGAAGAAACTGGCCAGGTAGGCGCCACCACGGTTCGTATTCTTAATGATCGCAAGGGGCAGCAGTGGGTGCGTTGATCGCTTTTCAATAAAGAAGAAAAGGGCCAAGAGAACCAGGGCAATACCGATGAAAGTCAATGTCGAAGTTCCAGTCCAACCGTCTGACTCGGCCTTGGTGATTCCAAAAACTAGGGAGACCAAACCAAGCGTTGCCGTGATCGCCCCAGGGATGTCGTACTTGGTGTCTCCCGTTGCCCGACTCTCTTTCACGTATGCCAATCCCAGGAACACGGCCAGAATCGCAATGGGAACGTTGACCAGCAAGGTCCAGTGCCACGAGGTGTATTCGGTGAGAATCCCACCAAGTACCAAACCAATTGCTGCTCCTGCACCAGAGAGCGCACCGTACACACCAAAGGCTTTTGCCCGTTCCTTCGAGTCGGTGAATGTCACCGAAATCAAACTCAGCGCCGCAGGTGCCAGTAGCGCTGCAAAAACACCTTGCAAACCACGCGCTGCGAAGAGCATCTCTGCGTTGACGGACATACCACCAAGTGCCGAAGCTGCGGCAAAGCCACTCAGCCCGACAATAAACATCCGTTTGCGTCCCTGGTAGTCAGCAATCCGACCACCAAGCAAAAGTAAACCACCGAATGCGAGCGTGTAGGCCGTAACGACCCATTGACGGTTCGCGTCGCTGATACCTAAATCCTCTTGCATGCTGGGAAGCGCAATATTCACGATCGAAGCGTCAAGGACGACCATCAATTGAGCGATTGCGATAACAACGAGTGCGCGCCAACGATTGGGGTCCGGTGCGGAAAGTTCGGAGTTGATCGAATGTGAAGGCGCAGCAGAGCTCACGCAAATCTCCTAGCAAGAGTGTTGCACCGACTTGGCACCCCCGAACCTTACTCAATGATTGAGCCCTCAACTACCAATGGGTAGTTGAGGGCTCACTGCTTATTAGTTGAGCTGACGCTCAAAAGCAGCAAGGTGCTTGTAGGAAGCGTTCAACAAGTTGGTCAGGACGCGATCCACCGCTGCCGGTTCGTTGCCAGCAATAACCTCTTTGAGATCGGCGATATCAGTTTCCTCTACGAGCACACCAACTTCGAGTGCATCCTGCAAGGAAAGCATTCCCTTTGCCACCAAATCGTCATAGAGCTTCTGCAACTTCGGGTCGTCGAATACGCCGACCTTGTCGCCAAGAGTTGGATTCTTAATCCCATACTTGTCCAACAACCTTGCTACCGCGCTCTGATGCTGCGTCTCACTTCGTGCGATGTTGGTGAATACACGCAACCCATATTCATCTCCCAAAGTTACATAAACATCGTGTGCCAACTTCTCCTCAGCAACCATGTATTGCAGCGCCGCTGCATCCGGCTTTGCTGCCGCTTGCGCTGACGTAGCAACCCCTCCAAGAACTGATCCTGCGATTAGGACTGCTCCGAGTCCAGCTACCAATTTCTTCGAACCACTCGTCATGTTCCTCATGATTTTCTCCTTTTCTGTTACTTCAATTGCACCAGAAATAAAATCCAGAGTCATGCCCACAATGTTCGAGGAATGTAAGGGATGCAAAAAGCCCAATAAATAGTACGTTTTTGGGACCTAGGTCCCGGTTGGCCAAGTATCAGCAACTCGATAGCCAAGCGGCCAGGGGTCATGTGGGTCAACATAGAACTGGCTCGTGCCATAGATAAAACCTTGTCCACTGATTGTTGGAATAATCGCGGGGATTCCACCGACATGCGTTTCTGAAATGATTTGTCCACCAAATTCTGAACCGATAATACTTCGACCCACAAATTTTTCACCCGTAGCTAGGACCCCACGGGAATGCAAGACAGCCATCAGCGCACTCACGCCTGTACCCGTCGGTGAACGATCCAACTTCCCAGGATTAATCACACATACATTTGTCGAAGTAAGCACGCCTGAGTCATTACGTTCAAGTTCACCCATGAGGTACGCAAAAGAATAATGCTTCCAGTCGGGCAGGAACGGGTGCGTGAATTCCAGTTGCTCGTTGGCTGCCGCTCGCAACTTGATACCGAAGCGAGCCAACTCCGCAGCTGCACCGGGCACTAATTCAAATCCAAGTTCGCGTGCATTGGTCATGACAAAACTGTCGCCACCAAAAGCTGTTGTCACGTTAACGCTTCCGTAACCCTCAACTTGAATGTTCGCGCGATCCTGCACAACGAAACTTGGGAGGTTTTCCAGTGTGATCGCAGTCGCCTTGCCATGTGAACAGGCCGCAATAACTTTGACTAAACCGCCGGGCGCTTCCAAGATCATTTCTGTCACGGGTTCCACCATTGGGACAATTCCCGTTTCCAGTAACACGGTCGCCACGCATATTGTGTTGGAACCTGACATAGGAGGAGTGTCCGCTGGTTCCATGATTATGAATCCCATAACTGCCCGGGGGTCCTTGGGCGGGACTAGCAGGTTGTAGTGGCGGAACACGCCACCTCGAGGTTCATTGAGAAGAAATTGTCGCAATGAGTTATCGCTTGCGATAAATCGCGATTGCTCCCAGACGCTCTGCCCCGGTAGATTCGCCACGCCACCAACAACGACATCGCCAACCTCGCCCTCGGCATGAACATGAACGACGTGTACTGCGCGTGATGTTGCGACCACTATTTCCTCAACTTCCAGCTACCGACTCCCGTAACCGACATGTACTTGGTGCCACGCGGTAAAACTATTTTTTTCTTTACTTTGCCACTTGTGCTGACCACTGGAAACCCGCTCATGCCCCGGGCTGAGATAGGGAAGACAACTATTTCGCCATCTCCTTGAAAGATAAACGTCCGAGTGGAATCTCCCTTAAGCGTTTTGGGGAGTTTAAATACAAGTGGTGTCGAGCCTGAAGAGACTTTGGGGGCACTTGAAAGTGGAACCACCTGCAATGTCCACTGATCTGGCGCAACCACTTTCGCACCAACTAGCGCTGCTGAATGCTTCTCTGAAAACACACTGCCGCGCAAGGGTGCATTTGCCTTCAGCCACGGAGTTAGGCTCTTACCTTTTGCGTACACCGGCGAGATCGCAAATGGACTAGTGCCGGTGGTGGTGAATTTCACGATCACCGAATTCTTATTGGAACCCAAATCTGCTACGCCATTGCCTGAACCTTCAACAGGTGGACCTGCGCTGACATGTGGGGCGAGCAATAGCGGCCCGAGAAGTATGGTGACAACTGATGCAAGAACTAAACGCGCGCGCATGACCTCAGTCCAACAGAGGGTTACGGCCCGTGTCAATTATTTCCTGCAGTTTTGCCTCATCCACTTCGTAGCCTGCGTATTTGGTGGCGTTCTTGAGCACTTTCGCGCGCGCCTTGTCTACGTCCTGCGCTGGCTTGGCGTTGGCCGCGGCCCAGTCGCGGTAAAGCTCCCACGCTAGTTCGCGTTGTCGCAATGCTTTATTGACCCGAACCATTTGCTCTTCGGTCGCGTGCAGTCGCCAGGTTTCACGCAGCGCGTCGGGTAGGACAGCTCGGTAGTCGTGACCGCCCTGAGCAAAAGTGCCAGGAGTGGGAACGAGCGCGTTAAGCATGTCTAGGAAGGTCATCAGGAAAGTAGAAATTGGCACCCAATAGGTTCCCTGAGGCGCGCCAACCTGTCGAATCTTCTCAGGTCCCAACCAGTCGGGCTTGCGCCAAAGGACTTGGGATCCAAACTTTGGAATCGGGTCGTCACCATTTTGCAGGAGAAGGTATTTGATCGCAGAACGCTGCTCTGCATCTAGATTTTTCCAGTCACGCAGCGTCCGTGGGAGGTAGATGCCAGCTTCGTTCACCTTGGGCGGATCGGCCAGCAAACTCGTTCCCCAGATTTCGTCGCGCCACTTTGTCGCTGCGGGGGTTCCGATCCACAGGGCCGCGTCAATGTCGGTTCCCTGCAGGCCCATCGAGCCCAGTCCTCTAAACATTTCTTCACTTACCTGCGAACCAAGGCTTTCTCCAAATAGAAAGAATTTTGGGCGCTTGGATTTTGGCATCGCGAGTAAACGCTCAACGATTCCTTGGACCACCATCCGGGTTTGGTAGCTGCCTTCGTCGACGCGAGTAAGGGAGAGGGCAGAGGGCAGTACGGAGTATTGAATTGCAGCGGAGGCGCAGTCACCGTGCATTAAGTATTCAAAAGTTTCATTCGCAACGTAGTTCACGTAACCCGAACCAGTGGGCGAAAAAATAGCAAATGCCTTACGCTCCAGCGCTTTTGTTCGATCAATTTCGCGCAAAAGTACTTGAGCTCGCTCCTCTTCTGAGCTCGCCACTTCCAAGGAAGCGTAGACACGAATTGGTTGCTTAGCGGTCGAAATTTGCATAACGCTGTTGATCGTGGCTGGCGGGAGCGCCATGCTCAACCAACGTGCACCTTCGCGCGTTTGCTTATTCCACGGCAATCCTGACTCCGCCGAGCCGGTCACCTCGGGCGTTGTCGGTGCCTTCTCAAGACCAGGGTCAATTCCGCCACCGCTTTTGCCGAGGAAAGTGTCTGCTTGGGCAATCGCGTACCAACCCACACCGGCAAATATCGCGAGACTGGTCGCCCGGCCCACGAATCTGTGATCCTGTGGCTGGCCGCCTAAAAGAAAACTCGCACCCTTCGAGGTTGCATCGGTTAATGCGGATTCCACAAAGGAAAGCCCTAGAGTCAGTGCGGCAACCCCAGTACCAATCACCGCCGCCTTTGCCGGTGTTACTTCCCGAACTTCGTCTTCAAAGAAGAACTTCCCCTTGAACTCGATCGTCGTTGGAGTTTCACCATAGGTCGCCGAACCAGGGACTGACTTCCACGGTTGCGTTGTCGCCCAAGAACCAAGCCCTACCGCCGTCGCTGCAGCGACATGCGGCCAACCTGGGCCACTTCGCTGATCTCGCGAAGCCACAGTTGCCACCACACTGGCTCCAGCGATCAGCCCAAGTGTCTGTGCGGCTAGGCGCCCGATTGCTCTCAGGTCGGGTTCGTGCTCGCGCCACCTCAAAGCAAATGCGGCTCCCGCACTCACCGCGCCAGCAACTCCTGCCACCGCAAGTCGCCTGGAAGCATTTGGTTCATCGGATCTACCCAAACGGGATGCAACCGAAGTGACGAGTGCGTCACCTGCGCTGTAGGCCTGATAAGCGATCGCAGAGGAGGCCCCCGTGATGATCGCCTGGTCTGTTGACCCTCTGGTCAGCAAGTTCGGTTGAAATGAGCGGCCAATTGCCATTGCTGCTCCAACTATTCCTGCGCTTGCGGACCTGTCCATGCCCGAAGTCTATATATACGTGATGTCGAAAAATAGGGCTTCTACCCTAAAGCGCGAACTTGAGTTCCTACCGATGCATGCCATCGGTTTCAAGAACGAGGTCTAGCAGGTCTTGAATCCCAGTGAGCTCACCGTGACCTGAACCCGGGTCATGTCGATGTTGAAAGTTCCAGTTGCAAAGTCCATGTGCAGCAGCCCATTGGAGAGCCGGTGCAGCCAAACTGCATTACGTCAGCCGGTTGAGTTGGACAAAAACCCGAGCAAGAAGCGCTTTTATGTCAGACTTTCCCAGGAACTGGGAAAGTCTGACATGTAGTGGAGCTGAGGGGATTCGAACCCCTGGCCTTCTCATTGCGAACGAGACGCGCTACCAACTGCGCCACAGCCCCTAGTCGAAGCAGATTAGCAGTGCTAAACCCGAGAGTACTCAGCCGTTTGCTGCGCGCGCTTGGTAGGAAGAGTTAGCGCGAATAATGGGGATTTCCGTTGTTGCATCACTGACGTTGTTGACGGGCTCGCGAACCAGATCATTGTGTTGAGCGGCCCGTGACTGCGCCACCATGTCAACCATGGACTCCCCCGACCAGTCGCCGTTGCGCTCAATATTGCGTGGGACAGCGGTCGCTCGGGGTGCGTTCACGTAGCTGGGCAGAGTCTGGGGAACGGCATCCCAACCGGGCGTCTCTTCCTCGTCCCACGGATCCCAGTCGGCGAAGTCATCAAGTTCCGCTTTCTGAAGTTCTGCACGAGTCAGAGGACGTTCGTAGTCAACTACCTCACGGGGGCTCTCGACTTCGTGGAATTCTCGGTAGGCCCGAGCAGACTTACGAACTGGGGCTTGATCTCGCTTGGACGCTGTGAGCATTGTTGTGACGAGAAATGCCGCGAGCAAGACCCCTGCGCCGATTGGTACAAATGCTGGGATAAATCCAAGGACCGTGCCGATTAAAGCTAAGGCCGTAATGCTGGTGAGCGCAGCAAGGATGAGCGAACGTCGTTTGGCTGCTTGAGCGCGGGCACGATCCCACGGTGAGGTGAAATCGCGGACGTGGGTTTCTGACTTACCCGACTTGGTGTCTGCACGCTCACCGAGGGAGCGCATCGCCGAGCTGAAGCGGGCGGTTGAGCGGACTTCACTGACCTGGTCTTGACGTTTTAACCAGATCGGGATCAGGACGGCGGCCCAGAGCCCAATGATCACCACATAAATCAATCCGGTCACATGCAAAAGATTAGGTGCAGGCTTTTACTTCCCTTGGCATTGCAGGTTTTTCAATTT
>DKME01000145.1 GCA_002469525.1 Actinobacteria bacterium UBA7422 | reverse complement strand
ACGTCACCGTCGTAGTTCTTACACGCCCAGACGTAGCCACCCTCCCACTTCATTGCGGCAGCCACCATGTCGTCAATCAGACGGTGTTCATAGGTAATACCGGCTGCCTCAAATTCGTCCTTGAACTCGGTTTCAAAGACTTGTGCGAATATGTCTTTGAACTGACCGTCATAGGCCTTAAGAATCGTGTTCTTTGTTGATAGGTAAACGGGGTAACCGCGGTTGAGGCCGTATCGCATGGAAGCCCGAGCGAAGTCGCGGATCGACTCGTCGAGGTTGTACATCCCCATTGCAACTCCACCGGCGGGGAAGTCAAAAATATTGAATTCCATGGGCTCGGTGCCGTCAGTTGGGGTGAACGTCATGGTGAGAGTTCCGGCGGTGGGAACTTTGAAGTCGGTTGCCTTGTACTGGTCACCGAATGCGTGCCGGCCAATAATTATCGGCTTTGTCCAGCTGGGCACCAACCGTGGAATGTTGGAAATAATGATCGGCTCACGGAAAATAACGCCACCCAAGATATTGCGGATCGTGCCGTTAGGTGACTTCCACATTTTCTTGAGGTCGAATTCTTCAACCCGGGCTTCATCGGGTGTGATAGTTGCGCACTTCACGCCTACGCCGTATTTCTGAATCGCATGCGCTGAATCGATCGTGACCTGGTCGTCGGTTGCGTCCCGGTTTTCCATGCTCAAGTCGTAATACTTAAGGTCAACGTCAAGGTACTTCTCAATCAATTCAGCTTTGATAAAATGCCAAATGATTCGGGTCATTTCGTCACCGTCAAGTTCGACGACTGGATTTACAACCTTGATTTTTTGCGACATACGTATTGCTCCTTGTATCTGGGCTCTGAGGGTTTGGGCGGTTTGAATGTAGGGGGTCTGAAGTTACAGGGCTGAAACGTCGGCTTGCTTGGCCTTGACCGCTTCGTAGGCTTCGACGAGCAACACTTTCTCGGCGTCTGTCAGTGGGGTTTCAACAACCTTTTTGATTCCTTCTTTTCCAATCTCGGCTTCAACACCGAGGTAGGCACCGCTGAGGCCATACTCACCGTCAACCCACGCGCAGACGGGCATGACCTTGCCGGAATCTTCGTGGACTGCGCGAGCCATGCGTGCTGCTGCAGCCGAGGGTGCGTAGTAGGCCGAACCTGTTTTGAGCAGGGCCACAATCTCTGCCCCACCGTTGCGCGTACGGACAACCAGGTCGTCGATCTGTTCTTGGGAGAGCAGGTCACTGAGTGGCTTGCCGTCAACGCTGCACGCGGATGCAACGGGAACCATGGTGTCGCCGTGTGAACCAAGAGTGAGTGTGGTGACAGAACCAACGGGGACACTAAGTTCCTCTGCGACGAAGTGAGAGAACCGGGCGGTGTCGAGCATTCCGGCTTGACCGATCACACGGTTGTAGGGGAAATTAGTAACGATTTGAGCGAGTGCGGTCATTTCGTCTAGTGGGTTTGCAACGTTGATCACAACACAGTTGGGGGCATGTTTCGTAATGTTCTCGCACACTCCCCGCATAATCTTGGCGTTTGTTTCAATGAGATCCATCCGGCTCATGCCAGGCTTGCGCGGAAGACCCGCGGTAATGACCACGATTTCCGAACCGGCGATTGCTTCGTAACCACTGCCGTCCATGCCCGTTGTCTGGCCCACGAGCTTCGTTTCAAAACCTTCGATCCAGCGGGACTGGTTCATGTCTAGAGCCAAACCCTCGGCTTTGCCGTCGACAACGTCGGTGAGCACAACAGTTTCAAAAATATCGTATTCAGCGAGTCGCAATGCCGTTGTTGAACCGTAGAAACCTGCGCCAATCACTGCGACTTTGCCAGAGCGAGCCATGTTGTATCCCCTTTATTCGTGTATCGGTTGAAATAAAAATATCTTGACGTCAAGATACCGCCTCGCGCATATCTTTTTCAGTTCGGGGCAGGAACCCACAGGGCAAATATGGTCAACCCCACACCCAAAACGGCCATAACGGCGACATCGACGCTTTTTGAGCGGACAGAGAGCATCCCAGCTTGATTCTCGGGCAGAAATAACCGAAGGAAAGCCGCCAACACGACACTGACGGCCAGAACCACTGAGCCTCGCCGAAAATGGTCGGTTGCCACGAAAATCATCGATAAACCAATCCCGAGCAGAACCAGTGAAATTGGCCATTCGCGCAGACGCGATCGCGGTAAGTGCCGCACGTTTTCCTCGTCTGATTGGGCCATTTGCCTATGAACCTGTGGCGAGTTCCTCGGCGCGCGCGACAACATTCGCCAGGAGCATTGCGCGCGTCATGGGACCTGTGCCGCCGGGCATTGGGGCTAGGAAAGCAGCGACGTCGATTACATCGGATGCCACGTCACCGACGAGCCCAGCCTCTGTTCGTGTGATACCCACGTCAAGGACTGCGGCACCCGGCTTGACATCACTTGCCTTTACGATCCCAGGAACACCAGCGGCTGCAACGATTATGTCGGCGCGCTTGAGTTCAGCTGACAGGTCCTTAGTGCCCGTGTGACACAAAGTGACTGTTGCGTTTTCACTCTTGCGGGTAAGTAATAGGCCCAGTGGACGACCTACTGTGACTCCGCGACCGACAATCACCACGTGCGCTCCATTAATGGGAACTTCGTAGCGACGCAGCAACTCAACGATTCCGGCAGGAGTGCACGGAAGTGGTGCGGGGATCCCGAGCACAAGGCGGCCAAGGTTCATGGGATGCAGCCCGTCAGCGTCTTTGCCCGGCTCCATGAGCTCTAAGACCCGGCTTGAATCAAGGTGCTTGGGGAGTGGGAGTTGCACTATGTAACCGGTAACCGCTGGGTCAGCGTTGAGTTCGGCAATCTTGGCATCGACTTCGATTTGGGTTGAGTCGGCGGGCATGTCTACGCGGATTGAGGAAATCCCAACTTCGGCGCAGTCCTTGTGTTTCCCACCCACGTATGCGTGGGAACCGGGGTCATCCCCCACGAGAACGGTGCCCAGCCCCGGGACTATCCCCTTGGCCTTGAGCGCCTCCACTCGAACTTTGAGTTCAGCTTTAACCGCGGTGGCTGTGGCTTTCCCGTCAAGAATCATGGGACTAGTCTCTCCCATGCTTACCAACTGCCGGCACCGGATCGCATTAGTTGCGTGCTGTGGGTTTCGTCGACCTAGGACTGCTATCCGTCTTTCGCAGAAGTCGAGGAAGAATTGACAACACAACAGCCACGAACGTCAGACCGACACCAATAAACAGCGTAGGTGTGATCACGGTTCCACTGGTTGGCATGAGCAGATCCAAAATCAACGCGCCAGTTAATTGACCACTGACTGAAATCAGAACGAAGATCAGCACACCCACCTTGGGAACAACCCACACTGACATGGCGATGTACACGACGCCGACGATCCCGCCGGTGTACACCCACCACGAGTCACTCGGGAGCGCTGAGACGTACATATCGCCCCAAAAAACTTGGGTGGCTGAGGCAACAATTAATGCGGTCGTTCCAAAAACAAAGTTGAACCACGTTGAAGAAAAAGCGTTCCCGGCCGTTATTCCAATTCGGCCGTTGATCGCCTGTTGAACCGAAATCAATGCCCCAACTAGAAATGACAGTGCAACGGGCAATACCGATACCTCCCCTGACAGTCGATTGGACACTGCAACCAGCACGCCACCCACAGCCAAAGCGCTGGCAATAACGCGGATCGGGCTGATCGCAGCCACACCTGCCGGCCCTAACCCAATTCTGTCAACTAGCAGTGCATTTGAACTTTGCCCCGCAACAACGGCCACGGTGAAAAGAGCAACCCCGATCAGTGGAACGACACTTGCTTGCACTCCAACAAATGTGCCGCCGAGCACACCACCAAGAATGTGCCAACGTGGAAAGTCGCGATTGCGTAGACCCCGGACTACTTTTCCCACACCAGCCCGAATGCGCCGGTTAACAGCAAAAAGGATTGTCAACATGATTAAGCCCGAGCCAAAACTCCACACTGCCGCTTCGAGGCCGCTCCCCACCAGAACGGCTAGCTCCCCATTGGCTCGTGCCTGCCAAGCCGTGAGTGATCCCACCAAAAATGTGATGGGAATAAACACCTTTGCGCTGCTCACACCTTGCCCTGTATTAATGGAAGAAATGACGAGTTCCCGTGAAATACATGCTCACGCCTGCAGCCTGGGCCGCCGCGATCACTTCTGCGTCGCGTACTGAGCCACCCGGTTGGACTACCGCGGTGACGCCCGCGTCAAGGAGAACCTGAAGTCCGTCAGCGAAAGGGAAAAAGGCATCAGAGGCCGCCACAGAACCTGCGGCTCGATCCCCTGCGCGACTTACCGCAAGGTGCGCGGAGTCGACACGATTAACCTGTCCCATTCCAATTCCCACCGCAGCCAAATTCTTGGCCAACAGAATCGCGTTTGACTTAACCGATCGGCAGGCACGCCAAGCGAACTCGAGGTCTCGCAGTGTCGCGGCACTGACCGGATCGCCACTTTCTAGCGTCCAGTTGGCCGGATTGTCTCCGCTGTCGTCGATTGTGTCAACGCTTTGAACAAGCAAGCCACCTGAAATCGTGCGCGCTTCAGTTCGCCGACCCGGGTGTGGTCCTGGAGCCACGAGAATCCGCAGATTTGCCTTTTCTTTCAGTGCGATTAAAGCGTCAGAATCAAATTCAGGCGCAATGATCACTTCGGTGAAAACACCCGATAAAGCCGATGCGAATTCCAGTGTCACCGGTCGATTCGAGGCAACGACTCCCCCGAAAGCAGACACGGGGTCTGTGGCATGTGCTTTGCGGTAGGCCTCTTCAATGTCAAGACCCGAGGCAATTCCACATGGGTTCGCGTGCTTAATAATCGCGACGGCAGGTTCGAGAAAGTCAAAGGCCGCGCGGCGTGCGGCGTCAGCGTCAATAAAGTTGTTGTAGGACATGGGTTTTCCATGCAACTGCCGCGAGTTCGCCACGCCTACTTCGTGGCCAACCCCGACATATGAAGCCGCACTCTGGTGCGGATTCTCCCCGTATCGCAGTACTTCACTGCGGGTCCAAGCCGTTCCCCGCCAACGCGGGAATTCACTGTCGTCGGGTGAGACAACCGTTGACATCCAGGTTGCAACCGCAATGTCGTACGTTGCAGTGTGCGAAAAAGCCTGAGCACTGAGTATTGCTCGCGCTTGCACCGACGTGCCACCGTCCCTGATCGCTTTCACTACCGACTCATAGCTCGCGGGTGAGACGACAACGGCCACGTTGGCAAAGTTTTTTGCCGATGCCCTGATCATGGCTGGACCACCAATGTCGATCTGTTCAATGCAGTCATCGATGACCGCCCCGCTTGCGACCGTTTCGTTAAACGGATACAGGTTGACCACAACCAAATCAAATGGCTTGATATTTAGGTCTGAAAGTTGCGATACATGATCCGGGTTGCGCAAATCTGCCAACAGGCCCGCGTGAATTCCGGGGTGAAGTGTCTTCACGCGCCCGTCGAGGCACTCGGGAAAGTTCGTAACTGCAGGAACGGGGGTAACCGAAATACCAGCTGCCTCGATCGTGGCTGCCGTACTGCCCGTTGACACTATTTCCACTCCATATTCGGTGAGAACTTGTGCGAGTTCCACGACTCCACTCTTGTCATAGACTGAAATTAGGGCCCGTTTAATCGGCCGGAGTGTCACTTAGTTCCCTTTCCAAAATTCGAGATCCCACTATGGGACTCAATAAGTTGTTCAATACTTCTGGGGAGAAGCCTGCGCTCAATGAGCTTTATTCTTTCGTGTAGTTCAGACTCACTCTCACCCGGCTGTACTGACACCTGTTGTTGGGCAATTATTTCTCCGGTGTCTACACCGTGGTCAATAAAATGAACGGTACATCCGGTGACTTTGACCCCCGCGGCCATTGTGTCTCGAACCGCGTGCGCTCCGGGGAAAAGTGGAAGCAGGGACGGGTGCGAATTGATTATTTGACGGGGGAATTGATCAACGAATTGGGGACTCAGTATTCGCATGAAGCCTGCAGCGATGATTAAGTCAGGGCCTAATTCGCTTACTTGAGCCAGCAGGTCACTCTCCCAGGATTCCCGCGAACTGTAATCACCTAGTGACACACAACGAGTAAAGATCCCCCGCGATTCGGCGACATGAACAACTCGGGATTCTGGCTGGTCACTCACCAGCCCTACAACCTGACCACCAATGCTGGAATCTAACAGGGCTTCAAGGAGAGTCCCCGTTCCCGAAGCCAGGACGACTAAGCGCGCGTTCACGCGAAGGGGTCAACCATCTCGCCTTGGATGCTGCGGTAGGCGTATGCGGTCACGAGTGCCGCGAGCGGCAAAAACAGCACAGTAGGAATCCCCCAGAACAATCCTGAAATCAGATATGCCGCAGCGCTGAAAAGCAGTAGCAGAATTGCAAGTGGCCAGTTGCGCCGGACCAATCCCGCACTCGCCTTCAATGATTGGAACGGTGCCAACCCTCGATCCAACGCGAAAAATGGGGCAAACTGAAAAAGCAGAATCACCAGAATCGCAGGCACGATGAAAAGAAAGAGTCCCGCCACAAACGTGACCATGATCAGCAGCGCAGTCAGCGCGAATGCCCCGAAATAGGGGCCGGTGAATGTGTCGGCAAAACCTATTTTTCTCCCGAGAGTGACATAAAGCGCGCCGCGAATTACTCCCGCGGTTGCAAGGAAGGACGCCACCACAAAAACAAAGGCCATGAGGAGAACGAGCAAAAGGGAACCCATGTCAGCCTCAAAGCAATTCGCGATCGCGGTCGAATTCAACACATCGTCCGTTCCCCCGGCTTCAACACAGCGGCTAAAGGTTTCGGTAAAAGGTCCTGCCGCGAATTGCTGACCAAACTGAAGGATCATGACCACGACCGAAAGTGCAACGAAAGAAAGCACGTTCTTGGCATAAGCAACTCGCGCCCAGCCCAGTGCCGAACCGATCCGGACAGAGTTCACGTTTTCACTCACGTGTTTCCACCACTGCCTCTACCCCTACCCCTACCCCTACCTCTACGTCCTCCTTGACCGGCGGGACACTTGAAATCTTTGCCCTGCGCTCACGCGTGAAAGTTTTCGCGGGTAGAACAGCGGCCGGAGTGATTCCAAGGGCCAAAAGAATCCAGAAAAGTGAGGCTGACAACACCGGATCCGGTCCGAGGGCAACCAACCGAACGTCGCCCAAGTCCCCCAGGGACATGAGCGCTAGGACGAAGAAAATTGCTGCTGCCACACAGGCCACCGCGAAACCGATCACCATGCGAATTAGGGCACTTTCTTTATTTAACCCTTTAGAAATTCCAACCCCCCAGATCACGCCGATTACCACGACCAAAGCGGGGAGCAGCCACGCGAGCGCACCTGCGGTTTCCGGTATGGCGACAAGGGGCGGGAACGGTGGGAGTTGCGTGGGCGCTGTCACCGGAATAAATGGCGAAACCATGACGTCCGGGCCAATGCTGAAACCTGCGCCCATGAGATACGAGGCGCTCCAGACAACCAAGACCGGGACGTACCCCAGGGTTAAGGCCACGATTGCCAGGATGCCACTCCAGCCAGGGTTCAATTCGACGAATAGATCCAATACCGACGTGAAGTTGAGAACCAGACGTAGGGCCAGTGCAATCGCGGCGACACCGAGCATTGCGAGCACAGCTCCTGCACCACGCGTGGCAACGAAACGAAGAAGGGTTGGGATTCGGTCGGTGAATTCCTCGCGTACCCCTTGAAGAATCCCAATTGAGACAGCGCTAATTCCCATCGCCAACGAAATGAGCAGCGAGAACGTTCCACCAAATGAAACATTGATGGAAGTAGTGAATTGCGCGGCGGCGAACACCGAGCCTACATAAATGACAATCATGATTGCGCCGCCAACAACCTGCCAGCGCCCAGCATCTGGATTTCGCCGCGCATACGAGCGTCCAGCCCCAAACAGCAAAGCCCAAGGGATAACCGCTAAACCCCAAGGGACCAGCGTGATCGTGGCCGAACCAAGTTGAGGCGGAACACCGTTGAGGGCTAGCCAGCCCCATGTGATTGCATCGAGGTAGCCCTTCACACTTTCTGGGCGATCGCCACCAAACAGCAAAGTGGGAAGTAACACGACAGCGGCGATTACCACTGTCACAGCTATTACCCGAAACGCGTAAAGCACAGCCCATACGACTGAACCAACCGCAACGGATGCGCTCGCCCCGTGAAGTCGTGCGCGCAAGGAGATGGACTCGACCTGCTCCACAGGAATCGATACGTCCGGCGGTGCCTGGTGACTCACGGGTTCAATCTACCTTTGCCGTGGCCACTTTTGGTCGCGGCACACAGTGCCTTTACCAGGATAATTCAGGGGGGATAATTTGGGCAGGAAAACTACGAGAGAATCTTGCGCATCAGGTCTGCCGTTGCACTTGGCGTACGACCGACCTGAACACCGGCCGCTTCGAGTGCCTCTTGTTTTGCAACTGCAGTTCCCGAGGAACCTGAAACGATCGCACCTGCGTGACCCATGGTCTTGCCCTCTGGAGCTGTGAATCCGGCAACATAACCGACAACCGGCTTGGTCACGTGATCCTTGATATACGCGGCAGCGCGCTCTTCCGCGTCACCACCAATTTCACCGATCATGACAATCGCGTCAGTTTCCGGGTCGTTTTGGAACGCTTCAAG
>DKME01000007.1 GCA_002469525.1 Actinobacteria bacterium UBA7422 | reverse complement strand
TCCTTACCGGCTTGAATGTACTCCAGCAAGGTGTCCGGGATCTCAATTTTGCCAGCGAGTGCCTTTTGCAAATCAACCACAGTGTCACCCGCCACGATAATTCCAAGTCGTGCCTGTGCTTGTTGAGCGGTTGAGTACGTTACGAATCGCATGCTATTTCTCCTGATAGTTATTTTGCGGTATTAGCCGCGGTTGCTTGAGGGTTGTCACTGTTGTACCTGTTTTGCTGCTCGGTAATCGACTCTTGAACTTGCCCTGTTCCGTGATTCATGTGGATTGCATGTTGCTGTGTCTTGTCGACATGTAATTGGAAAACGTCGAAACGGTTGTAGTGACCGATGATGTCGTGCATTTGTTTGGGCTGGATACATTTGTTGAGATCAATGTCTGCATAGACAATTCCTTCTTTGTCAATCAATCCGTCACCGATTAGTCGTCCATCAGGTCCGAAAATCCCACTGAACGCTGAATTTTTGCGTTCTAGCATTTTTCGCGACACCTCGTCGTGTGCCACAGCGTCCACGATTTCGGGGGTAATTGCGGAACACGCAACGACTGTGAAAACTTTTCCTTCGAATGAATGGGCGGCTGCGCGCACCTTTATGGCTTCAACCATGTCGTAGTCTTCGGGCGCGGTCGGCAGTGAAATGTAATTTGCCGTGTGAATGTTTTCGCCCTGCGCAAGAAGGGCAAATCTCGCCAAAGTATTTGTGTTCTCCCCACATGCCAATCCGCCTAAGCGTCCGATTGGTGTGTCGTAGACGCGCAGCGAACTTCCATCTCCACCAGCCCAGGTCAATTTTTCGGCCCAAGTGGGTACTAATTTTCGATGAACCCCGATTAATTCACCCTCGGCCGAGATGAAGAGCAAAGAGTTGTACAACGTTCCCATGGAGTAGGGATCACGTTCGTTGACACCAATAACAACATAAGTTTTTGCTGCTCGCGCTGCAGCGCACAGTTGTGCAACTTCGGGGCCCGGAATGTCGATTGATGCCCTGAAAAGTTTCTCAAACCAAGGGCTGCCCGCTCCGGGGGTCATGGTCCAGTTCCAATAAGGGTAACCAGGCACAAAAACTTCAGGAAATACCACCAAGGTGGCTCCGTTGTCACCTGCTTCCTTGATCAGTGAGTTCGCCTTGGCGACCGTGGCCGCGGTGTCTAAAAAGATTGGGGCAGCCTGAACTGCTGCAGCACGAAATTGCGGATAATCCATCGGGTCTCCTGCGCTTTCCTCACACCGAAAAATAACTCTCCATGCAATGAACGGGTGTTGTCCATCACATTTGACAGAACCCTAGCACTTGATCAAAGATCACGGTAAGATTATTGAGTATTCCGAAGTTGCGTCCGGCTAGACGAGCTCACGCGCAAAGGCGCATACTTCATTAACGGTAATTTAATGCGAAATTTCCATTGATAAGGAGCACCACAATGACCGACACCGTCATTTCCGATCCGAGTATGGATGACTCCGCCCTTGGCCGAGCCCGCGTCACAGATAATGCAGAACTTGCGGCCTACTACGAAAAACTTGAGTCGTTTGGAACTGGGGCTTTGTGGACGGTTGCAAATGAAATCGAGCCGTGGTACCCACAACCTAAATCAATTCCCATGCTGTGGCGCTATGAAGATATGCGTCCACTCGTCGTCGAGTCAGCATCCCTGGTAAAAGGCAGCGACGCTGGACGACGCGTTGTCTACCTAGCCAATGAAGGTCGCCGGGACGTAGCTGCGGCCGTTGGACTCCTCTACTCCGGCATTCAGATTATGAATCCTGGCGAGTCCATGACCGCACACCGGCATTCTGCTTCAGCATTGCGCTTTGTCATGGAAGGCAGCGGTGCCTGGACAATCGTCAACGGCGACCGGCTTGAAGTTGGACCCAATGACTTCGCCATTACGCCCGGCGGAACGTGGCATGAGCATGGTAATTCAGCCGATGACAATTTTGTTATCTGGCAAGACGGCCTCGACATCCCGCTCATCAATGCACTGGATGCCGGCTTCTACGAAGTACATCCGGACCTTTATCAAGTTCCTGGCAAGGTGGTCAATACCTCCATTTTGACGCACGGAAGTGGGGTTCTCAAACCCGCTAAACGCTCATGGAATAAGGCTTACTCACCACTTTTGGGTTACCCCTGGGAGCAAACCCGTGAGGCAGTCGTCAACCTGTCAAAGGTCAGCGAAGGCACCGAGCACGACGGTGTAATCATGGAATACGTCAACCCTGTCACGGGTGGTTCAGTAATGCCAACCATGGGAGCACACATGCAAATGCTCGCTCCTGGATTCACCTCAAAGTCTCACCGCCACACCGGTTCCGTGGTTTACCACGTGGCTGAAGGCAGTGGTCATTCAATTATCAACGGCAAGCGATTTGACTGGAAAGAGCACGATATTTTCGTTGTTCCTTCATGGGCTTGGCACGAGCACCACAATGACAATCAGGACAAGCCCGCTTTCTTGTTCTCCTTCAATGATTTCCCCATGATCAATTCCTTAGCCTTGCATGTCGAAGAAGAATTTGATTCCAATGGTGGACATCAGGACATCGGTTAGTCGCAGAGGAATCAGGTATATCAATGGCAAACCCGATCATCGCTGCCATTCCCGGTGACGGAATCGGTAATGAAGTAGTCCCGGCTGCCGTCCACGTACTCGATCACGCGGCGGCATCCTGTGGGGTTGTTATTGAATGGCGCTGGTTCGACTGGGGTTGTGACTACTACGTCGAACACGGATCCATGATGCCTGAGTCAGGAATTTCTGAACTTTCGACGGTTGATTCAATTTTCCTGGGAGCTGTTGGCAGGCCCGACGTCCCCGACCACATATCGCTCTGGGGATTACTCATTCCGATTCGCCGTGAGTTTGACCAGTACATCAACCTTCGACCAGCTCGACTTTTTGACGGGATCACGCCCAAGGTCTCTCTACCCCTTGGCACAACGATTGATCTCGTAATCGTTCGCGAAAACACAGAGGGTGAATACTCTGAAATCGGGGGCAGATTTGCTCGAGGCACCGATCAAGAGTTCGCTCTCCAAGAAAACATTTTTACTAGGCGCGGCGTTACCCGAGTCAGTCAATACGCCCTCCAATTAGCTCAGGATCGGCATAAAAACTTGGTTTCAGCAACGAAGTCAAATGGAATCTTGCACACTATGCCGTTCTGGGATGAAGTTGTTGACAGTGTTGTTTCCAAAGCACCTGAAGTCACTTTTCGCAAAGTGCTCATAGACGCTCTTTCAGCCGAAATAATTGAAAACCCGCAACGGTTTGACGTAATCGTCGCCTCAAATCTTTTCGGAGACATCCTTTCGGACATTGCAGCCGCAATGGTTGGCTCGCTTGGAATTGCCCCTTCAGGCAATATAAATCCAGAGCGCACCTCACCCTCAATGTTTGAACCCGTTCATGGGTCCGCACCAGACATTGCTGGGAAAGGTATTGCCAATCCAATCGCCGCCGTATGGTCCGGCGCCATGATGATGGAACACCTCGGATACCGCCAAGTTTCGGAATCAATCATGAGCGCGATTGAAACTTCACTTAAGAATCCAGGCACTCGCACTGCGGATTTAGGTGGAAGCGCGAATACTGCCTCAGTAACACAAGCCTTAATTGATTATCTCGACGAGCACGACACAAGTAACCAAGTGGAGGAGTTAAGTCATGGCTGAACGTTCTTTTACCCAAGAGGTAAAGAAACTTCGACTCGGCGCAGGTGAAGAGTTCCGAGGTGAAGGCATTCTGGCGGTCACAAAAGGTCTTTTGCAATCCGGTGTTGCCTATGTCGGTGGTTACCAAGGCGCACCAATCTCACACCTCATGGACGTTCTGGGTGACTCGCAGGAGATCCTCGACGAACTTGATATCTACTTTGAAAACAGTGCCTCAGAGGCAACGGCGGCAGCCATGCTTGCAGCTTCGGTGCACTATCCACTTCGTGGAGCTGTGACTTTCAAGTCCACTGTGGGATTCAACGTTGCCTCAGACGCACTGGCGAACTTGTCTTCCGGTGGTGTCACCGGTGGGGCACTCGTGATCATCGGTGAGGACTACGGCGAAGGTGCCAGCATTATGCAGGAACGCACACACGCGTTTGCCATGAAGTCTCAAATGTGGCTCCTTGACCCACGACCCAATTTGACCGCGATTGTTGACATGGTGGAAACCGGTTTCCAACTTTCCGAGGTGAGTAACACACCGGTAATCCTTGAATTACGGCTGCGCTCGTGTCACTTGCACGGATCCTTTATGGCAAAAGACAACAAGAAGCCCACCATGACCATTTCAGAAGCTGTTGACAACCCTCGCCGCGATCTAAATCGAGTGGTTTTGCCTCCTGCCAGCTTCCTGCACGAACAAGAAAAAATTAACAAGCGTTGGCCTGCGGCCGTCACATACATCACAGAAAACAGCATCAACGAATTCGTCGCTGAAGATCGTGAAGAAATCGGCATAATTTTGCAGGGTGGGTTATTCAACAACGTCAACCGGGCACTTGAACTTCTCGGCCTCAGCGACGCGTTCGGCGATACAAAAATTCCCATGTACATTATGAATGTCACCTACCCCGTAATCGATGAGGAAGTCCTTCGTTTTGTCGAAGGAAAGAAGTCCGTCCTTTTGGTCGAAGAAGGTCAACCCGATTACATCGAACAAAACATTCAAGCAATACTTAGGCGCAACGATGCAACCGTAAAATTGCACGGAAAAGACATGCTTCCTAGGTCCGGTGAGTACACGCCGGCTGAAGTTACTCGCGGCATAACCACATTTATGTTGCAGCACGCGCCACACCTCATTGATTCCGCGAACTTACCCAGCGTCACACTCGACAAAGCTGATCCACGGAGCCCCTATGCACCACGCATCACGGCGGACTTAGTGCATGGGCGTCCTCC
>DKME01000125.1:5028-7161 GCA_002469525.1 Actinobacteria bacterium UBA7422 | reverse complement strand
GTGCAGGTCGTGTTGGTGACTGTGTCGTCGGGGCAGGTCGTGTTCTAACACGTGACACTGGTCAGGTTCGCGTCGTTGTTTTTCTTGCTTACGCTTGATGGTGAGTTTGCGTGACACTCGCTTGATTGACGATATGCACCATGTCGGTGTTCAAGGTTTTGAGGTAAGCCTCCGACCACTTCCCGAGTTCTTCGAGCACCGGTCGCAACGCCTTGCCGCTCGTGGTTAGCCGGTAGGCGTTGTTGCGCGCCGCTGCGCGGGGGTCGGTACGCTCAATGACCCCGACAAAGGTGAGGAGCCGGAGTCTTGCCGCGAGGATGTTGGTCGCGATGTGCTCAGGTGCCTCGAGAAATTCGGAGTAGGTCAAACTGCCGTGGGAGTGCAGGTCTCTAACGATGAGCAGGGACCACTTGTCGCCGAGGATGTCGAGCCCGGAACTTATCGGGCATACCGAACGCCAGTCGAGCATCTCGGGGTCAGTGCTCATTTTCTCCCCCTACTTTGAGAGCGAGGCGGCCATATCCATGACTGAGGCTTCCATTGACGTGGGTTGCCATTCAAGGATTTCGGATGTCGAGGTGGTGTCGAGGGTTATTTTCTTGCCGAGCATGGGCAGCAGTCCCTTGGCTTCACGGCTGAACAGGCTCATCAGTCTCAATACGACAGTGGGTGCTTTGCGTGTTGAGACCTTGGAGTAGCCGGCCTGCTTGAGTATTGCGGCGGTGGTGGCGAATTCAACGGGCTCTGACGTGGCTGCGATGAACCGTTGGCCTTCGGCGCGCGGCGCGGTCAACGCCGTTACGTGAAGCCGGGCGACGTCACGGACGTCCACCATGTTCAGGGCAAGGTCAGGGAGCATTGGCATCTTGCCGTTGATCATGTCCGACATCATTGCCACACTCGAACTGTCGGCCTGCGCGTTCAACGGCGGGCCGGAGACCCCACCGGGGTTGATTACCGTGAGTTCCATTGTGTCGTTTCCGTTGATGTCCCATGCGGCTCGCTCGGCTAACGTCTTGCTCTTCGCGTAGGCACCGATGTCGGCGTCGGTGTCCGACCACGAGTCGGGCCCATAGCGTCCACTGTCTTTGCCGGCGATCATGGCAAAGGTGGAGGACGTGAGGACCATTCGACTCACCCCGGCCCGTTGTGCGGCTTGGACTACGCGCTTGGTCCCGTCTACTGCAGGGGTGATCAGTTCTTTCTCGTCCTTGGGCTCGGCCATGACGAAAGGCGACGCGACATGGATGACGTAGGTGCACCCGACCATGGCTTCATCCCAACCAGTGTCGGAGAGTAGGTCAGCCTCGGCGAAGCTGAGGTTGTCCACCGGAGCGACAGTCGCGATTGCGCTGGTCGTTTGGGTAGTCTTGGAAGCCGAACGGACTGTCCCGACGACCTCGTAGCCGTGCCGGAGTAACTCGGCACCGATGTGCTGACCGATGTAGCCGCTGATGCCCGTGACTAGTACGCGTGCGGTCATGTTTTCTGTCTCCAAACTGTGAAAATCCGATGCGGACCATTTTGAGTCGAGTCGTGGCCCGCCGAATTACTTGCAATATGCAAGTTAAAGGAAAGGGTAGCACTCCCGAGTTAGAGGACTACACGGGCACCCGATGACGTAGTAAAAAAGCCCATGCGTGGCGGCCGGTCGGAAATGTTTCCCCAAAATACGACGCAGATATCACCCAAATTCCTGACAGGGTTACATATATATGTACCCAGGGTCGGTTGTTAACAACCCCCGGATCAAGTTAGGGAATTCAGTTTTGAAAAGTGCGAACATTTTGCGAACATTTCCGTTGCGACGGGGTACATCAGGGTGACACCAGGGGTGTCTGCGTACTACTCGAGTCGGAGCCAGTCCTTGATTCTCGTCATGGTCCTAACGCATTCGCAATGCCTGAGTGAATGCCTAATCTTTTTGTATTGACCTTTACAACAGTCCGTGCAGCCGGGTCCGCCGAACGTGCCCTTTTTCTGTCCATAACTGGTGGAACCATTTAGGAACCATTCAAGGTGAGACTAGGTGCTTCTAGATGTGTCTAGATGACATTACTTCCCTCACGTAACCCCATGCACACACTTCATCCGTGAGAGTTTGAACGGACTCGTAATGCGTAGGTCCGGAGT
>DKME01000125.1:1916-5017 GCA_002469525.1 Actinobacteria bacterium UBA7422 | reverse complement strand
CGAATCTCCGAGGCGGCTCCACGGGACAAGCCTTGTATTGGACGGTTTATCCCTTGACTGGGCAGATTGACTTAGCCCACCGCAGGCTTCAAAGGAAACACTGAGTAACCATTTGTGGCTGAAAGGCTGTCGGAGGCCGCAGTGTCCATGCGTTCCGCTAGGGCGTTCACCCTGTTATAAATTTGGGAAACCACTCCGCTAGCCCAAGCGCCAGAATATCAATGCAAATTGACTGACACTCACATCCTGCTCAATACGGTGCCACGCAAGAGAGCTAGCTGTGCGCGGGGAATGAAAATTTTCTTCTTTGAGGAACGTACGTGGGTGATCTAACGGGCAAACCCTCGCGACAGTTCGTTCATGGCTTCCGATGCGGCAGCCTGATCGGAAGCTGGCATGCCCTCAGCTGCACGCCCTCCGCAGAATCCGAGCAGCGTTGGTACACCGGTGTTGGCTGAGACGTCGTACCATTCCGACCATCGTGCCCCCACGAGACCAATACCTTGAGCAGTCACGTCAAACGACTTCCACCACTGTTCTTCGAATCGCAACACCACTCGCTCAAGATTCCCAGTCCTGAGTTGGGCCACCGCTCGTCGAGTCTTTTTCGGTAGATCAGTGATACGGGGTGAACCTGCTTTCAGAAGTGCGTGGGGAACTGCAACAACAACTATGTCGGCCTTCCACAGTTTCCCGTTCGACTCACGAACGACCACACCGCGCTTGTTTGCAGACACAAGGTCGACCGCGCTATTAAGACGCACGTCGAGGTCATTAGCCAAAGTCTCGGGTGCGCGTTGAAACCCCCCCAGCACGAAGGCGTCACCACCTCGATCATCTTTGCCCTCCAGATAAGCGTGCGTACCGAGCACATCGGCATCGACGGAGTACTCTTGAGTGATCAGAGTGTTGAGGGCCCATGATTTCTCTGGCTCTGTGGCATCCCACTTTTCCTTACGGAGCCATTCCGCCACGGACCATCGCAAGGCAGGGTCAGCGTCTTCAATTTCTGACAAATAGTCGTACAGGTCTGCCCGCACCTTGAGCGCCGTGGGCGCGTAGGTTCCAGTCTCAATGCTGCGAGTATCGAAGGAATAGTCGGAAGGTGCAAGTGTCAATCCGGCCGAGCGAGTGATCGGAACCATGGGATTTTTGCTTACACCGTGAATCCAAGTTGCGCCCAACTCAATTGGGGTGCCCCAGGACAAATCGGTGTGAATACGACCACCTACCCGGTCGCGAGCCTCAAGAATTGTCACTTCTGCGCCTTGGTCACGTAATTTTGTTGCTGCTCCGAGTCCGGCTACCCCTGCTCCCACAACGAGAGCTCGACGTCCAGAAACTCCCACACCGTCCTCGTCGAGCAACGTTGCCGCCTGACGCCCGGACCGCAAGGCCCCTTGCACGGTTCCTGGATATGCCCAGTCACAAAACTCACCCGCAATTGCAACCCGACGCTCGATGATGCGTTCCGCGATTTGCCAACGAACTTTCTGCGGCACGCCAGCTGGGAGCGCTGCATAAGCACCTCTTGCCCACGGATCGGTGCGCCAACGACCGACAAGCCATCCGGATGGTTGAGGAACGCGACCTGGAGATGCCAGTCCGAATGAAGGATTACCAAGGCCCATGACACTAGCGCCCACCGCTGCCGTCCCAAGCTTCAGAAGAGTTCGCCGGGACAAGCAAAAATTCGCCTGATTCGGGTCCATCAGGAAATGATTACATAAACGAACGACCGTGTAAATGTTGTTGCACAATAAAATATAGGTCCTTAGATTGCCAGCGCCACGAAACGGGAGTGTCGCGCCAGATCCGCGCATTGTCGGGAGCTGCCTAGCCCAACAATGCCCAGCCGGGAGTGAGAATCAAGAGAACGAGACCGCTGATTAATCCGAGAACGCTGATAGATAAGAATGCGACTTGTATAGAACGGCGTTGCACAATTGTCGTAAGGCCGGCGATGAAGAGGACAACCGCGAAGAAAACGTTTGCGAGGTTGTAGCGGTCACTTGTAGCTTCTGCTTCTTCGGCTATGAGACGCAGGTTTTCCGCCTCATCAGTAAAAGCGTCGCCCTCGCCGATTAGCTGCTCACTATAAAGATCAGGGACGTAGGGGTTGTCGTCTGTGAATGGTGTGGGTGGAAGAACGTCTTCTGGTAAGTCCGACCACCAGATCACCGCGTCATAAAGGGCCTCGTCCATAACAGTGAGTAAGTATTCGGCTGCATCAATATTGTCGGTTCCGGCTTCGATGGCAAATTGCAAAAAGAGCGAGCTTTCATAAGCGGCGGCCGAGTTCGCCAGGCTGTACCTGTCATTAGCCAAAGAGATCCGCTCCTGCATTTGGGCGTAACTTCGAAGCACCTGATCGCTGGCTGTAGCTTCCCGGTAAGCCGACCATGCCGTCAGAACAGCGGATATTCCAAGGAGAAAAGCGGCGGCAAGAGCGAGGACCCCCTGAGTTGGGTTAGTACGTAAAGCGCTTTTGTTTGTCGTTTCTACATCCATAAGCATGAATTTTATCGATTTAGCCAGCTTTTACATCCAATTGCACAAATATAGGCGCGTGCTCCTACTCTGAAGCGGCCGCGAAGTGCGTGAATGTTGGGGGCAAAGACCCCTTTTATCGGCGAGTCCACTGAGAAACCTGGAACCCCTCGACAGCTTTTGGCTCCGCAAAAGTTGGCTATGTTCCATTTTTAACACCGACCTGTCGGCAAATGATCAGTCACCGACACAGAGAATCCCTCGCGGCTGTTCTCGACAGAGTCGGATCCACCGCATGCCGTGCACAGACACTAGATACCTTTATGTGTATCACGGTTTAAAGCCAATTCTTGATGCTCCAAACACACTCGTAATGTGTAGGTGCTCTCGTGTAGACCGTTTGTATTGCCCCTTACGACAGTCCGTGCAGCCGCCATCGAGTGCAAGCGCTGTCGATCGGATCTGAATGATGTTTTCCAGACGATTCACACAACAACAGTTGGTCGAGTATGGTGCGCTCATGCTTCGAGTCATTGGCCTCGTTGCCGTAATCGGTCTAACACTGACGGCAATCACAGGATGCACGACGAGTGATGATGCTTCGTCCACGG
>DKME01000125.1:1377-1874 GCA_002469525.1 Actinobacteria bacterium UBA7422 | reverse complement strand
CTTCGTCCACGGTGGCGAGTAATGCTAAAGAAAGTGCTATCGAAAAAAGTGAAGTCGTATCCCTAGGTCAGGATTGTGTAACTGTTGATAACGAGATCACGAAGCAGAATGAGTACACCAGAGATAATGGAATTGAAATAAGGACCCAAGAGTGGTTTGACGAAGCGCTCAAGACCTGGGCTCGCATTTGGCCACAAATGAATGATCCTGACCTCAAATCAATCTTTCGCGAACTAGCTAATACAACCGATGCAGACGATAAGGCCATGGACAATTGGATCGCCTACCGAACTATTTGCGACACGGATCGTTACGGCTGAAGCAAACGCTGCGGCAGGCTGTGACTGTGGACGCGCGCGGGTGCATGAGACATTAGCCATTGGGCCTGCATTTCCTGTCTTGCAAAATGTTCCCATTGACTGAAATTTCCTTATTGTTTGTGCCCTATTGGGGCCGAAAAAGTATCACCGATATTCCTAACAGGGTTTTATATATAT
>DKME01000125.1:0-1295 GCA_002469525.1 Actinobacteria bacterium UBA7422 | reverse complement strand
GCCTTGGGCTGCGCGTGCGCGTCCGAGAGTGTCACGAAAAAAGGTACCCAATCTTCCTATCCAACTCCAGCCCAGGCACAAGAAATCTTTCGGTCACTCTCAACTAATTGCTTCGGCATACCTAATCTGTTGCGGTCAACCATGATACGAGAGCTCTGTTCTTTTTATCCCAGACGTAAACGAATTGGTCCGCTGCAACGGAAGTAGTGAACGATACTCGACCTTTTTTCTTTACCCGAAATTTTTTCTCAGAGATAGTGGTCCAATCGTCACAGTCCTCGTCGTCACAGGTTAAAACCTCAACCCAAATCGGGCTGCCCTTCTTGAGCCGGGTACGAATCGAAGCAGTCATCAGACCTTGTTCATTAATATTTGACTTCACAACTTTTGTCCCGTACTCGCGATCAGGTTTAGAGAGCGCAAGGCGAGGAGTCGGTAGTGCCTCAGGGGGTAAATTCACGGTGGCGAGTGCTTGATTGGCAAGATTCAAGAAAGCTGCTGCCGTTGTTGCGTTATCATATGCAGTAACATCCTCAGCCTCACAAGGGAGTCCTGTACCGCCAGACAAGGGACCGACTAGGAGAACTTCGCCCGAAGCTTCGTACAGTAAAGGACCGCCGCTATCGCCCGCGCACGTTGACGTGATTCCATCACCTAACATCGTGAAACTTCCACTCTCAATATTATCGTAGGCAAATTCATCAGTCAAGGGCTGCGTCAGCCACAAAGGAATTGGGGTGAAACTTTGAATCGGATCATTTCGTGGCACGGTCGATCCATATCCGATATACGTGAGCGTCGCTTTCGACCGAATCAGATCCGCTACCTCCCTTTCGCTTGCCAAACGTGAAATAGGAGTAGATCCGATTGGCGCACTAAGCGTAAGAAAGGCGATATCTCTCACTGTGCCATTCTCATTATTATTCCAGTCGGCAACGATTGAAGTAACTTGCACATCAGCCGGCCCGGCGGCCTCAATATTGGCGCCCGGCGGCCAAACCGTGACATCCGAAGTTGCCACGATGGGGGAACTAACTGTCTCCATGACGCAATGGGCTGCAGTCACGATTACCTGTGGTTTCCACAGGCCGCCAGTACACGCGCTGCCATTGCCGGCGGTATCAATCTCCAAATACACTGATGCCCCGTTCCAGGGGTGACCAGATTGCCCATTAATTACGGAAGGAGCGACCGAAGGGTTCTTTGCTGCCGACGGCGAAGCCAGCAAAGACGACGCCACCATCGCCACAACACAACCAATGGCAAGACGTTTGATCTGCATCTTCATTCACCCA
>DKME01000027.1:661-4928 GCA_002469525.1 Actinobacteria bacterium UBA7422 | reverse complement strand
GGAATTCGGGCAACCCTGTTGTCTTTGCTCGCTGTGTAATACACGTATAGCTCAGACTCGTCATTGGATAAGGAAATTCCTAGTAGTCCACCTTCACCTTCAGGAACAACCTGTCCTATTTTTCCTACCGTGCGAACGTTGCTGCCCAGCGGTCGATTCGGATCGATTTCCTTGATTAAGGCAGTGTCTCGTTCGCTGACCCATGCTTTGCCGTCTGCAAAAAAGGTCAAGCCCCAAGGAGCCTCAAGTTCTTCGGCAACAACGGAATCGCGTTGGACAGTTACTGCGCTTGCAGCTGGGCCAAAAGTGACCAAACTAAATAGAAGCCCGAGGCTAGTCGTTAGGGCGATTGACGAATACCGTGCCATATTTCTATCAAAACACAGATTTTGCAGCGACGCATTTGCTAGCCCTGCAACCTACTGACCAACGCGTAACAACTATTCGCTCGTGACCACAACCACGCGGTCCTGGGACCGAAGCGCCATGACGAGTGCAATTACCCAGCCGATAATTGTCCAACCGAGTAGCAGATTGACCCAGAAAACACCCCAGTGTCGAACGTCACGCAATGCCGCAATCGCCCATGGCAACATGTAGAGCCCAGAGGCAATTGCAACAATGATTGCGACGATCTTGGTGACGGTCCAAGACTTATTCACAGGAGTCACCGAGTACGAAATTGAAGGATCTTTTTCCATGAAGAAAATGTAACATCAACCAGTAGGCTCTTCACATGAACGAAAACAACGACGTACCGATAACAGTCGAGGAACGCGGACATGTCCTCTTAATCGGAATCAACCGCCCAGAGAAGTACAACGCTATGAATCTGGAGGCAATTGACCAACTCGCCGCCGCCTACCAACTCCTTGAAGACTCTCCGCACCTCCGCGTTGGGGTCGTCCACGCCCACGGAAACCATTTCAGTGCCGGACTGGACCTAGCAGAAGTCGGACCTGAAGTCGCGAGACGTGGACCAGATGCACTCGCGGGGAATTCCCAGATTGACCCGTACGGGCTTTGGGGAGAGAGAGTAAGCAAGCCAATTGTTGTTGCCCTTCATGGAATTTCGTTCACGCTGAGTATCGAACTCGCACTCGCCAGTGACATCGTGATCGCAGCGGAGGACGCTCGTTTCCGTCAACTTGAAATCGGACGGGGGATTGTTCCTTTTGGTGGCGCAACAATTAGGGCGACCCAACAACTCGGTTGGGGTAATGCCATGAAGTTCCTGCTCACCGGTGAAGAGTTTGGCGCCGAAGAAGCACTGCGAATCGGTCTCATTCAAGAGATCACGCCCGTTGGGCAAGACACTTCTCGGGCGATAGAGATCGCAGAGATAATCGCCAGACAAGCACCGCTAGGTGTGTATGCGACATTGGCAAACGCCCGGATCTCAAACCGTGAAGGTGAAGCGGCTGCAATTGAACATTTGCGGGACACACTGCCAGGAATCCTGGCTAGTGAGGATGCAGCCGAAGGGGTTCAGAGTTTCTTGGAAAGGCGCGAGGGTAACTTCACTGGAAAGTAAGGCACGGACTGACTCGCTACTTTGTGAAAGCCTCAATGTTTAGGGCTTTCACACTCACCCACACGGGGGATCCGACACCTAACTTGAGTTCAGCGACCGAGGAGTGCGTAAGCGTTGCAACGACGGGTGGTCTGGCCTCGATTGTGACACGGATCCGGTCATGCATGGGACTCAAAGCACTTACCGTCCCCTGCCAGACATTGCGCGCACTGCCCTCTGGCTTTGTCAGGTGAACGGTGATTGATTCTGGCCTGATAACTGCCAACACTTCACCCTTGAGTTCATGTTGGGTTACGTGTAAGGCACCACCCCCATCGACATTCAAGCGACCCTCGTGGGCCACACCACGAATCAAGTTGACCCCCATAAGCGTTGCAACGTAATCAGTTTCAGGTCTGGCCGCTAGTTCCCCGGGCGTTCCCTCCTGAGTGATGCCACCTTTTTCAAGGACGATTACTCGGTCTGCGAGCAGCATCGCATCTAGTGGGTCGTGCGTGACGAAAACAACGCAACCCTTGAACAGCTTGATTTGCTTCTCCAATTCAGTTCGAACATTCTCCCTAGTTTGAGCGTCAAGTGCGGCGAGTGGTTCGTCTAGCAGCAGAACACTGGGGTCAGTTGCCAAGGCGCGGGCAAGTGCCACACGCTGTGCCTGGCCACCTGAAATTTCAGATGGCTTCCTGCCTTCTAGATCTGTGATCCCAAGCAACTCTAATTGTTCGAGGGCAATCACGTGCGAACTTTTTTTCGATGAACCGCTCGAACGCGGCCCGAACGCAATATTTTCCAGGACACTCATGTGGGGAAAAAGCGCGTAGTCCTGAAATACAACGCCAACGGAGCGATCCTGCGGTGGTACGCGGACAGAGGGTGCCGCGTCCACCACCGTGTCACCAAAAAGAACTTCGCCAGAGTCAATTGGTTGCAGACCGGCGAGCACCCGCAAAAATGTTGACTTGCCTGAACCATTTGGTCCAAGGATTGCCGTCACGGTTCCCGCATTGACTGTTGTGTCAACGTCAATGGTGAAGTCACCACGCGTGACTGAGAACTTCGCGCGAATTCTCATGAGGTCCTCGTGTATAAGTACTTACCTCGCAGGGCAACCAGCACTGCGACACTGACCGTTAACAGCACTATCGAAAGAGCGATCGCAACTGATCGGTCCGACTCGAGTGCGGTATACACGGCAAGTGGCATAGTTTGAGTGACTCCTGGAAAGTTTCCAGCGAAGGTAATTGTTGCGCCAAACTCGCCCAGCGCTCGAGCCCAACAAAGCACGAGTCCTGCGATCGCCGCGGGTGCCACCATGGGCATCGTGACTCTGAAGAAAATGCGCTTAGAGTTTGCTCCCAGTGTTGCGGCAGCGTCTTCATAGCGTTGATGGAGCGAGCGAAAGCCTCCCTCCATCGTAATAATCAAGAATGGCATTGCCACAAAAGTCGTTGCAATCACTACTCCCAGAGTTGTGAATGGAAACGTGATTCCGAAGTTGTCGTAGAGAAATCCACCGACTAGCCCTCGTCTACCGAGTGCTTCAAGGAGTGCAACTCCAGAGACTACTGGTGGGAGAAGTAGCGGCACGATCACCAGCGCTCGGAGTAACCCAGTAAATGGCAATACTTCTCGGGCCAGCAACCATGCCATCGGGATTCCAAGGAGGGCCGCAAGTGCTGTCGCCGCGAGTGAGGTGATCAGTGAGAGGCGAAGTGCTTCCAAGGCTTCCGGCGAAGTCAAAATTTGCGGAAAGGCACGCCAAGGTGTTTGCGCGATCAGAGCGATCAAAGGAATTACGAGAAAAATGAGAGCAACTACCCCTGGAATCAACAGAAAAAGTGGGGCACGCTGATTCCTCATTTGATTTACCAGGGCTTAGCAAACCCAAAGGCCCGCAAGATTCCTCGGGAAGCCGTGCTGAACCTTACAAAGTTTACGAAACGCTGAGCAAGTTTAAGATTTTTCGAATCGGCGACCGCGGCCACCGGGTAGGTCGTCATGACATTATTTTTTGCGGGAATCTCTATGTACTCAATTGTGTCTTCAGCGGACTTGACGTCGCTTTCGTAAACAATCCCGGCGTCCAAGTCGCCAGAAATTACCTTGCCCAGTAGTGAGCGCACATCAAGTTCGCGCGTGACGGGAACAACATTAATTTTGTTTTTGGTGAACAACTCAGCGGCTGCGCTTCCACAGGGAACTGCAGTGTCACACACACCTAAAAGCACACCCTTTCGTTGCAGGTCTGACAAACTCTTAATGTTCGCTGGGTTTCCTGCAGGAACAGCAATTGCCATCGAATTCTTTGCAAAAAGAAGTGGTCGGGACACCAAGTCCATGTCGATACCAATTTGCATAATTGGCTCAGACGCCGTCGCTACTAAGTCAACGGGTGCCCCGGCAATAACTTGATTCATGAGCGTTGAACTCCCGACAAAGTTAAAGCTGATGTGGGTATCGGGAAATCTTTTCTTGAATGCATCAGCGATCACGGGAAATACGTCGGTGAGTGAGGCCGCCGCCGAGACGGTCAGCTGCCCACTTGGCTTGGTCGCTGCAACAGATGCACCAGGGAAGAGTGCACCTAACCCAACTACCAAAGCCATCGCAACGAGTGCGCGCGCAATTTTGTTCATGAATTTTGCTCCAGTTCGATCACTACATTCGTTGACTTAACAACCCCCGTAGCTCGCACCCCCGGTGCCAATCCAAGTTCCTCAACTGATTCACGACTCA
>DKME01000027.1:0-490 GCA_002469525.1 Actinobacteria bacterium UBA7422 | reverse complement strand
GCGAACGGTGTCGTCAGAGACGCCAAGCATTAATGCGGCATCGGAAATCCGTATTTCAGACATAATCGGTAGAACGTAGCAGCATTTACGGAGTAATGTCTATTTTTTTTATGAATTTTCGGGAATTATCTCTGAAATTATCCGAATTTTCGGATCTAGGCAATAAAAGTGGCCCCCGGCAAACACCGGGGGCCACTCTCAGAAGTCTGTTATTAGACGACGCGAACCTTGTCAGCCTGTGGTCCCTTTGGGCCCTGGGTGATGTCGAATTCGACAGCTTGATTTTCATCTAGTGAACGGTATCCACTGGAATCAATTGCTGAGTAGTGAACGAATACGTCTGGTCCGCCGTCAGCCTGCTCGATAAAGCCGAAGCCTTTTTCTGAATTAAACCATTTAACTGTTCCTGTTGCCATTACGATACATCCTTTACAAATTTGGGAGGTCCCTAAAGAATCGCTTACTGTATATGTTGTCTGTAGATTGTAAA
>DKME01000132.1 GCA_002469525.1 Actinobacteria bacterium UBA7422 | reverse complement strand
GCTCAATCAGTTGGCCTACATGCTCGGTGGTCGGGCAGCTGAGGAATTGATTTTCCATGACCCAACTACGGGTGCGTCCAATGACATCGAAAAGGCAACCGCGGTTGCTCGAGCAATGGTCATGCAATACGGCATGACCGAACGGCTTGGTGCGATCAAGTACGGCCAAGAGCAAGGTGAAGTATTCATGGGTCGCGATATGGGGCACACTCGTGACTTCTCGGAAGAAGTTGCAGCCGCCATCGACGAAGAAGTTCGCGCATTCATTGAAGCGGCCCACCAGGAGGCCTATGACCTTCTTGTGGCTAACCGGGAAGCGCTCGACGCAATAGTCGTTGCACTAATGGAACGTGAGACTTTGCAAAAGGAAGAGATCGAAGAAATCTTTGCCGAACTTAACCTTCGCGCACCACGTGACGCCTGGACAGGGTCCGCCCGCAGAACCCCTGATCTCAGTGGACCCATTGAAGTTCCCGCACTTGATCCCGCAAAGTCTGACGTCTAGTTTACTTGCGTAATGAATGACATCAATCCGATCAGTATCGCGAGCCCGGATGCGAAGGCGCCTTATGACCACGCCGGTGTCGAGCGGGCAATTCGCGAGTTGTTAATTGCAATCGGGGACGACCCCGATCGTGACGGGCTCAAAGACACTCCTGCTCGTGTGGCACGTGGCTATGCAGAGATCTTTGGCGGACTACACCAAACTCCCGAGGAAGTTCTCACAACAACATTTGATCTTGGACACGACGAATTAGTAATAGTGAAAGACATTAGCTTCAACAGCATGTGTGAGCATCACTTGTTGCCATTTCACGGGCGCGCACATATTGGCTACATTCCCAACGAGAGCGGCCGAATAACCGGGCTGTCGAAATTAGTTCGGGTGACCGACGTATTCGCGCGACGACCGCAGGTCCAAGAACGCCTGACTAGCCAAATCGCTGACTCAATCATGGGGATATTGGAGCCACGCGGAGCCATTGTGATCCTCGAAGCCGAGCACATGTGCATGTCTTTGCGTGGGGTCCGTAAGCCCGGGGCTGTAACAACAACAAGTGTCGTTCGGGGCTCGTTGCGCGAGGCTGTCACCCGCTCGGAAGCCATGACACTCATCATGGGTCGCTAGCGGTCATGTTTGTTCATTCCCCGATCGTCATGGGGATTTTGAATCTCACCCCGGATTCTTTTTCTGACGGTGGCCAGTTTGACTCGGTAGTGGCGGCGGTGGATTCTGCGAAATCTATGGTGGAAGCCGGTGCCAACATTATTGACATTGGGGGTGAGTCCACTAGGCCCGGCGCGGAGCGAATCTCAATTGATGTGGAACTTGAGCGAGTCATTCCTGTTATTCGAGCTCTTGATTCACTGGGAATCTACGTCAGTATCGACACAATGCGCTCCCAAGTAGCACAAGCGGCTGTTGCCGCAGGGGCTCAGATGGTTAATGACGTAAGTGGCGGTTTGTCCGATCCAGAGATGCTTTCCACAGTGGCTCAATTGGGTGTTCCGATTGTCCTAATGCATTGGCGTGGGCACAGTAAGACCATGCAGGAAAACGTTCATTACGTTGACGCGCTCACCGAGGTCAGCATTGAATTGAAAGAGCGGGCGGTCGCGGCAGTTGCAGCAGGAATTCCACGTGGAGACATAATCCTTGATCCGGGTATTGGCTTCGGGAAAAAAGCCGAACACAATTGGCAACTTTTGCACAACCTTGATGAACTGCTAGCGATCGGTTACCCCTTGCTCGTTGGCGTTTCCCGAAAGCAGTTTCTTGGTGCAATGCTCGCAGATCCCAGTGGAGTTCCACGTGATGTTAGTGATCGGGATACAGCTTCAGCCGTTCTTGCCGCGCATATATTGCAACGTGGCGCTTGGGGAGTTCGCGTGCACGAGGTTCAAGCAACAACGGACGCTTATACGGCACTCTCAGCCATAAACCCCAATCCAGCAGTTGATTCAATTGAAATCGTGGGTTTGCGCGAGTTTGGTTACCACGGGGTCCTCGAACATGAACGGATTAATGGTCAGTTCTTTAGCGTTGATGCAACATTAGGTCTTTCTATCTCACATGCTGCCCAGACGGACGACCTGTTCGACACAGTGAATTACGCGGAGGTCGCTGACGCGATCCGAGCTCGAATCGCGGGAGAACCATTTGACCTGATAGAGAAACTCGCTGAGTCCATTGCCTCAAATTGCTTGGTGTTCCCACAGGTCGCATATGCGCAGATCCGAGTTCACAAACCAGATGCTCCTATCGAGGGTGAGTTCGAGGACGTCGTAGTTACCCGCGCTAAGTTCGCATGATCAAGTCCGTGTTGGTTGCATTCGGCGCAAATCTTGGCAACCCAATTCAGACGCTCACTGAAGCCTTTCAGGAGTTGTCGAAAGAATGGACAGCTGTAGCGGCGTCAAGTCTCTACCGAAGCACTCCCGTTGGAGGGGTAGAACAGGACGACTTTATCAATGCCGTTGCGCTCTTTGAATGTGAACGAACAGGGCATGAGATTCTTGGACGACTCCACGAAGTAGAGAACGCACATGAGCGAACACGCGAAGTCCGTTGGGGACCAAGAACTCTTGACCTAGACATGATCATGCTCTGGTGCGAAGGAATACCTGAAATAAGTCAGGATCCGGTTTTGACGTTACCGCACCCGCGCGCGTGGGAACGTGTTTTCGTCACGGCCCCATGGAAAGAGTTGAGACTCGAAGGCAGTTTGTCGCAGCTTCCTGGATTCGGTGAAGTTGCCGGGTTGGCGTCATCGCATGAGGAAATCACCCGACTTGAGAGCAGGCTTGATTCCTGATGCGCTCCACGAGAGTTTCACAACTGGTTGTCATCGCCGTAATCCTTGGCGCTATTGGATTTGCATTTACTTCCATACTCATGGGTCAGAGTTCACGTTCTTTGCCTGTACCCGCCATGGCGGCAGGAGCCCTATGGATTCTGGGTGGAGG
>DKME01000037.1:3156-11924 GCA_002469525.1 Actinobacteria bacterium UBA7422 | reverse complement strand
GAATCAATTGAGGCCGCACTGCTCGTGGCCTACCACCGCACCGAAGGATCATGCGCGAAAGCTCGTGTTGAACTAGATCGCAAGAGCGGACACGTCACGGTTTGGGCCCAAGAGGCACTCACAACGCCGGAAGCATTAGCGCTCGGAGACGCCGCAACTTTCAGCCCAGAATTTGACGATACACCCGACGGTTTTGGTCGAGTAGCCGCGAGCACGGCTCGACAGGTTCTTCTTGGCCGATTACGTGAAGCAGAAGGTGAAGCCACTTTGGTGGAATTCACGGGTCGAGAAGGTGACCTAGTCTCTGGTGTAATCCAACAGGGGACTAATCCTCGCATGGTGCGAGTGGACATTGGGAAAATCGAGGCAAACCTTCCACCTGAAGAACAAGCAACGGGGGAGAGCTACCCGCATGGCGCTCGCCTCAAGTGCCTTGTTACTGGAGTTCGTAAAGGCTTTAAGGGACCTGTTGTGACAGTTTCGAGGAGTCATCCGGATTTGGTGCGCAAACTCTTCGCATTAGAAGTGCCCGAAATTGCCGACGGAACCGTTGAGATCACGGCAATCGCCCGCGAAGCGGGCCATCGCTCCAAAATCGCAGTTCGATCCCACAAATCTGAGGTCAATCCAAAAGGATCCTGTATCGGGCCTCAAGGTCAGCGAGTACGACAGATTATGAGCGAATTAGGCGGTGAAAAGATTGACATCGTGGATCACAGTGACGACCCCGCCGAGATGATTGCTCAGGCGCTCTCACCCGCAAAGGTGACTTCTGTGACCATCGTGGATGCGGACCTGAAAAGTGCACGTGTTCTGGTTCCGGAATATCAACTCTCTTTGGCCATTGGGCGAGAGGGGCAAAATGCCCGGCTTGCGGCGAGGCTGACCGGATGGCGAATTGATATTCGTAGTGATACCGCAACTGCATCTGACTGATTCGTGTGACTCCACCTGTTCGCACCTGTCTAGGCTGCCGTGTTCCCGGCCCCAAGTCTGAACTTGTTCGGCTGATTTGGCAGGGCCCTACATTAGAGATTGTTCCTGACTTTGCCCAGAACAGCCCTGGGCGAGGCGCATACCTGCATCCGAGCTACAAATGCGTTGAAAAAGGATCACGGCGGGTCCGCGGGGCGCTCCGGATTCCCGGCACGGTAGATTGGCGCACTGTTAGTGAACCGTGGGCAGACTTACGTGCATTTATTGCAACCAGTGTGCCTGTGGAACGTGACCAAGTTCAGACCGATGAAAACAAATGAGGTTGACCGTGAAAAAAAAGATGAGCGCTTCTCAATGAAGGCCTTCGCATGAGCGTGTCCGCATGAAAATGCTAGGCGCCCAGTAACGGTCCGGTAAGTAAAGCCCGGGCCAAGACAGGAGAGTTGTGTCAAAAGTCCGGGTATATGAACTCGCTAAAGAACTAGGCATGGACAGTAAGACCGTCCTAGCCAAGTTGCAAGACATGGGCGAGTTTGTTCGTTCCGCCTCGTCAACCATTGAAGCTCCGGTAGCCAGAAGGCTCAAGGAGGCGCTGCCACCGGTTCCCGAAGGCGAAAAAAAGCCAGCCAAAAAGGTGGCGAAAAAGGCCGTCAAGAAAGCCGCAGCGGGCACATCGACCCCTGCTGAGACTCCCGTTGAGACGAATGATTCGAGTCACATTACGGCCACCTCAGCCGATGCACCGAGCACCGTTGCCGCAAAGGCGGCTCCCACGCAACCCTCTGAGGAAATCTCAGGTACTGGCTCGCAGACCCCAACGGCGACGCCGGCACCCAAGCCAGCAGGACCACGCCCAGGCAACAACCCATTTGGTAGCAGCACTGGAATGCCGAAACCCGCGCCCCGTCCCGGGAATAATCCATTTGGGTCTCCGACAAGCGATCGATCTGCCGGACCACGTCCAGGTGGGGTTGCTGGAGCGCCTCGCCCAAATCCAGGAATGATGCCGACTGCACGTGCCCCGCAGCGGCCAAGTGGTCCCGGTGGTGCTGGCCGTCCGAGTGCTCCCGGTGGTGCTGGCCGTCCGGGTGGCCCCGGTGGTGCTGGCCGTCCCGGTGGTTTTGCTGGCCGTCCCGGTGGTCCCGGTGGAGCTCCTGGTGGAGCTGGTGCACCCGGAGGAGCCCCGGGTGGCCCGGGTGGCCCTGGTGGGCGCCCCGGCAACAGAAGCGGTGGACGCGGAAATACTGCTGGTGCATTCGGGAAACCAGGGGGTCGCCCTTCGCGTGGACGTAAGTCGAAGCGCGCGAAGCGTCAAGAATTTGACAACATGGAAGCACCTGCGATGGGTGGCGTTCGGCTCCCGCGTGGTGCGGGGGAAAGTGTGAGGCTTCCACGCGGTGCAAGTTTGACCGACTTCGCTGAGAAAATCGACGCTTCACCCGCAGATCTGGTGAAAGTGTTGATCGGTCTTGGAGAAATGGTGACCGCGACGCAGTCCATCGACGATGACACACTGAATCTGCTCGGTACCGAGCTCAACTTCGTGATTCAAATCGTGTCACCCGAAGATGAAGATCGGGAACTACTCGAGACTTTTGACCTTGAGTTCGGTGAAGACGAAGGCGAAAGTGCAGATCTGCAGTCTCGTCCGCCGGTCGTAACAGTCATGGGTCACGTCGATCACGGTAAGACCCGACTCCTGGACGCGATTCGTAAAACTAATGTGATTTCTGGTGAAGCCGGTGGTATCACCCAACATATCGGCGCGTACCAAGTTATGGCCCATTCTCCAAATGGTGAACGTCCCCTGACCTTCATTGATACGCCAGGTCACGAAGCGTTTACCGCCATGCGTGCTCGTGGCGCCGAAGTTACCGACATAGCAATTTTGGTCGTTGCAGCCGACGACGGTGTTAAACCACAAACAATCGAGGCGCTTAATCACGCTCAGGCAGCCGGAGTCCCGATCGTTGTTGCAGTGAACAAAATCGACAAGGAAGGCTCGGACCCAACTAAGGTGCGCAGCCAACTCACCGAATACGGTTTAGTCGCCGAGGATTTTGGCGGGGACACCATGTTTGTGGACGTTTCGGCCAAGAATGATCTGGGAATTGAAACATTGCTCGAAGCGGTTTTGTTGACAGCTGATGCCGCACTGGATTTGCGCGCAAACCCAGATCAGGACGCACAGGGCGTTGCCATCGAGGCACACCTCGACCGCGGCCGTGGACCCGTAGCAACTGTTTTGGTGCAACGCGGAACACTTCGTCCAGGCGATTCAATTGTGGCCGGAGACGCATTTGGTCGGGTCCGCGCGATGCTCGATGACCAAGGAAACACCGTTGAAGTCGCGGGACCGTCAGCTCCAGTCCAGGTGCTCGGATTGACTTCGGTTCCCGGGGCAGGCGACAGTTTCCTCGTCGTTAGCGAAGATCGAATCGCTCGCCAAATTGCCCAAACACGACAGGCTCGCGAGCGAGCCGCGATGCTGGCAAAGAATCGCGTGAAACGTTCACTTGAAGACTTCTTGGAATCAATTGAGCGTGGTGAAGTTTCAGAACTTACGTTGATCCTGAAGGGTGACGTATCTGGATCGGTGGAGGCACTGGAAGATGCACTCCTCAAGATTGACGTGGGTGAGGAAGTGTCACTGCGGGTTATTCATCGTGGAGTTGGTGCGATCACCAAAAACGATGTCACGCTTGCCAGTGCATCAAAGGCAATAATCCTCGGATTCAACGTTCGACCTGAGGGCAAAGTGGCCGAGTTCGCAACCCACGAAGGGGTCGATGTTCGTTATTACAGCATTATTTACCAAGCAATCGACGAGATTGAAGCTGCGCTTAAGGGAATGCTCAAGCCTGAATTCGAGGAAGCGCAACTTGGCACCGCTGAAGTACGCGATGTATTCAAATCATCCAAATTTGGAACTGTTGCGGGTTGCTTGATTCGGAGTGGGGTTGTTCGGCGAAATAGCAAGGCGAGATTGGTCCGCGACGGTGTCGTTGTGGCGGATAACTTGTCGATAGCGACCCTTCGTCGTTTCAAAGATGATGCAACGGAAGTGCGTGAAGGATTCGAGTGCGGTATCAACCTTGGTTCCTACCAGGACATCAAAGTTGACGACGTTATCGAAACCTTTGAAATGCGTGAAAAACCACGCAAATAGTCCAAGGAGAATTGTCATGGGCAATGAAGCACGTGCGCGGAAATTGGCAGATCGAATTAAAGTCATTGTGGCGCAAACTTTAGAAATGCGGATCAAGGATCCGCGGCTCGGGTTTATCACGATCACAGACGTTCGACTTACAGCAGATCTGCGTGATGCGTCCGTCTTTTATACGGTGTTAGGGACAGAAGAAGAACGACAGTCGACGGCTGCGGCTCTGGCTTCGAGTAAAGGCATGCTTCGGACCGAGGTTGGCAAGGGAACCGGCGTTAAATTTACGCCGACTCTTGAGTTCATCTTGGATGCAATCCCCGAAAATGCAGCACATGTCGAGCAGTTGCTCAAAGATGCCGCCGAGTCGGACGCCAGGGTTCACGAACAGGCCAAGGCGGCTAAGTACGCCGGTGACGTGAATCCTTACCGTGAAGCTGAAGACTCTTAGCCCTCTAGGCTCCCTAGGCTTTTTATGCAGACAGGTACCCAGTCAGTTGCGCCACCTGCAGGAGTGGTGATTGTTGATAAACCGGCAGGAATAACCTCACATGACGTTGTCGCGCGGGTGCGTCGAGTTTTCAACACCCGCAAGGTTGGGCATGCAGGAACACTTGATCCAATGGCAACGGGCGTCTTAATCCTGGGGATCAATGCAGGAACCAGAATCTTGGGACATATATCTGGCGCTCATAAGTCGTATCGTGCGACCATTCGTTTGGGTGCCTCCAGTTCAACCGATGATCGTGAAGGGCAACTGGGAGCATTGACCCCCGCGCGGAATATTTCTATGGAAGACGTGAATGTCGTTCTTGGCCGTATGCGCGGTGAGATAATGCAGCGTCCAAGCGCGGTGAGCGCCATTAAGATCGACGGTCGTCGTGCCCATGCACGTGTCCGTGATGGGCAGACGGTCGAAATTCCTAAACGAGCTGTCACAATATTTAGCCTCGAGGTGGTGAATACAGATCAGGTAGGTGACTTCCTGGACATTGAGGTGGTCGCCAACGTTTCTTCGGGTACATACATTCGCGCGATCGCGCGTGACCTTGGCGATGCACTGTCAGTGGGCGGTCACCTTACGCATTTGCAGCGAACGTCCATTGGTCAATTTTCGTGTGAAGATGCCGTTGGTTTGGAAACTCTTGAAGAATCCTTAGATCCGTGGAGTGCTGCGATTTCCCTTGAGCAGGTTGCACGTGGAATTTGGCCTTGTCGTTCACTCAACCAAGCTGATTCCTTGGCTGTTCGCTGGGGGCAACGACTAACTTGGCCAGAGGACTTAATCGATCCGATTATTGCCTTGATTGACCACAATGGTGAACTCGCGGCAGTCGCTGAGAAGAAAGAAGGGCGGTGCGCCTACTTGGCTGTCTTTCCTAATGACGTGAAACCACCCAGTAGCCTGCAGTGGTGAGTGCATCGGGTTCGCTAATTTGTATTGGGATCTTTGACGGCGTGCATCTGGGCCATCAGTCACTTATTGCCTCGGCAAAAGAGTATGCACGGCAACTGAATTTGACCTTAATCGTATGTACATTTGATCCACACCCCAACACGGTCGTACGACCGGATCATGCGCCAAAGTTGATTAGCGATATCAATCATCGCAAGCAGCTCCTCGTGGACTGCGGGGTTGAGCATGTGGAAGTCATCACGTTTAATTCGCAGATAGCTAATTTGACCCCGATTGAATTTTCTCGGGAGTTTCTCAGTGATCGTTTAGGAGCTCGAGTCGTCGTGGTAGGTCAAAACTTCATTTATGGTCGAAATGGCAGCGGAGATGTAGACACGCTGCGTGAAAACGGTTACGAGTGCGGATTTGAAGTTCGCGTGATTGACCTTCTAGATTCCGATGGAACCGTGTCGTCAACAAGAATCCGTGAATGTGTGCGACTAGGCCAAGTTGAGTCAGCGGCCGCCCTCCTCGGAAGAAACTTTGTTCTTTCGGGAAAAGTAATTCGGGGTGACCAGAGGGGGCGCGAATTGGGATACCCAACTGCGAACCTTGAGTGGGAGGACCAACTGATTGTCCCTGCAGACGGTGTGTACGCGGGCTATCTCATTGCCAACGGTGACCGGATGCCAGCGGCAATTTCAATTGGATTAAATCCACATTTTGAAGGAAAGTCACAACGGGTCGAGGCCTATGCGCTGGATCGCCTTGATCTTGAGCTTTACGGAGTAAGCGTTGATATTGAGTTCGTCGCAATGATTCGCGAGCAGGAGGTCTTCGATAGTTTGGATGGATATCTCACCCAGATCGCAAAAGACGTGGTGGCGATAGCGGATCTTTTGAGTCGATAGGCGGTAAAGCCCGAAGAATGCCAGCACTGCTAGTATTCAGGCTCAGACGGTGTGGAGGCGGGCGCTTCCACACACGTGTCCATGAAATCAATGCCCAGGCTCACATCTGTATCAGCGGTGGGCATGGCGCGCCCGAGAGGAATACATGTCGCTCGACAGTGCAGTTAAGCAAGAAATCATCGAAAAGTACGGTAATAAGCCAGGGGATACAGGTTCACCTGAAGTCCAGATCGCGATGCTCAGTCGCAGGATCGAAGATCTCACGGGACACCTGAAGACTCATAAGCACGATCATCACAGTCGTCGTGGGCTACTGCTCATGGTTGGCCAGCGCCGACGCTTGCTCAACTACCTCACCAAAACCGATATTAACCGTTACCGCTCAATCATTGAACGGCTTGGGTTGCGTCGATAGCTTCGCGTGTGGCGGTATTGAATGTCGATACCGCCACTTCGCGCTTCTAAGTTTAATCCCCTCAAGTAATAAGAATCGAACTAAATCAGACACTTTAGGTGCACCGCGGATGTCGGTCCTCGGTAGTGATTTTCGGGTGAAGAGACCCGCGGATCTCGATCGAAGACCGCCGAACATGGCGGCAGTGCAAAAGTGTCTCACAAAAATAAGGAGACATCGCATGCAAGCAAATATTACTTCTGCAAGTGCCGTTATTGACAACGGTTCATTTGGAACGAGAAACATCCGATTCGAAACAGGACGTTTCGCACGACAAGCCGCAGGCTCGGTGTGCGCGTACATGGACGAAGACACCATGTTGCTCAGCGCCACAACTGCAGGCAAGCATCCCAAGGATCAATTTGATTTCTTCCCGCTCACCGTCGATGTTGAAGAACGCATGTATTCCGTCGGCCGCATCCCCGGTTCATTTTTTCGCCGTGAAGGGCGCCCAAGCGAGGACGCAATTCTTACCTGCCGACTTATTGACCGCCCACTTCGCCCGACATTCAAAAAAGGCCTGCGCAACGAGGTGCAGGTTGTTGTCACTGTCATGTCCTTGAACCCTAAGGATCTCTACGACGTACTTGCAATTAACGCTGCGTCAGCTTCAACGCAGCTGAGCGGTTTACCTTTTACCGGTCCGATCGGCGGCGTTCGTGTCGCACTTATTGGCGGACAATGGGTCGCATTTCCCACCCACGAACAACTCGAAGAAGCAGTCTTTGACATGGTTGTCGCTGGTCGGATAGCAGGCGACGATGTCGCAATCATGATGGTCGAAGCAGAAGCTTCAGCGCAAACCATTGATTTGGTTGCTGGTGGAGCCACAGCTCCCACCGAAGAGGTCGTGGCACAGGGCCTGGACGCTTCAAAGAAGTTTATTAAGGTGCTGTGCGAAGCTCAAATTGAATTGGCCAACGCCGCGGCGAAGCCGATTGCTGACTTCCCAGTTTTCTTGGAGTACCAAGATGATGCATACGACGCCGTAGAAAAGATTGCGGGAGAGCCTGTCTCGGCCGCACTCACAATCCTCTCAAAGGCCGAGCGTGAAGATCGACTCGACGAAATCAAGGCCGACGTCATGGCTGCGTTGGGGGCAGAATTTGAAGGTCGAGAGAAGGAGCTCAGCGCTGCACTTCGCTCTGTAACGAAGAATTCAGTTCGTCAGAGAGTGCTCACCGATGGTGTCCGGATAGACGGTCGCGGACTGGCAGATATTCGCACCTTGTCCGCGGAAGTTGATGTCATTCCCCGAGTGCACGGCTCGGCACTTTTCGAGCGCGGTGAAACGCAAATTCTTGGAATCACAACCTTGAACATGCTACGCATGGAACAACAGCTTGACACTCTCAACCCTGAAAGTCGCAAACGCTACATGCACAACTACAACTTCCCGCCATATTCAACGGGTGAGACTGGTCGTGTTGGTTCACCCAAGCGGCGGGAAATTGGTCATGGGGCACTTGCTGAACGCGCGCTGATTCCAGTACTCCCAAGCCGCGATGAATTCCCCTATGCAATTCGCCAGGTATCTGAAGCGCTTGGTTCAAATGGATCAACGTCAATGGGATCTGTGTGTGCATCCACAATGTCACTCCTCAACGCGGGGGTACCACTCAAGGCACCCGTTGCAGGAATTGCAATGGGGCTCATTTCAGGCATTGTGAACGGTGAACAGAAGTTCGTGGCGTTGACCGACATTCTTGGTGCCGAAGATGCATTCGGAGACATGGATTTCAAGGTTGCAGGTACCCGTAATTTTGTCACGGCGCTGCAATTGGATACCAAGCTAGATGGCATCCCAGCCGATGTGTTGAAAAGCGCTCTGACCCAAGCTCGTGACGCTCGCTTTACCATCTTGGACGTCATGATCGAAGCAATCGACACCCCGGATGAAATGGCTGCAAC
>DKME01000037.1:0-3088 GCA_002469525.1 Actinobacteria bacterium UBA7422 | reverse complement strand
AAAGGCAAGATCATTAACCAGATCCAAGAAGAAACTGGCGCAGATATCACGATCCAGGACGATGGAACCATCTATATCGGCGCTGTCGATGGCGCTTCAGCGGAAGCGGCTCGCAATGCGATCAATCAAATCGCCAATCCGACAATGCCTGAGGTCGGGGAACGGTACCTCGGTACCGTTGTTAAAACGGCAACTTTTGGTGCCTTTATTTCGTTGGTTCCGGGTAAAGATGGACTTCTTCACATCTCTGAGGTGAAGAAGTACGCCGGCAAAGCTCGCATTGAAAACGTTGAAGAGGTTCTCAAAGTGGGGGACAAGATTCAGGTTGAGATTAAGGAAATTGATCCACGAGGAAAACTTTCTCTGATTGCAGTGCCAGCTGAAGGCGCTGAATCGGCCGAATAATGGCGAAAACAACAACTCTGCTTGCTGGGACGGACGGATCGCTCGTTCGACGGTCCGTCCTGCCAAGTGGGGTGCGTGTGGTCACCGAAAAAGTTCCCGGTGTTCATTCTGCAACCATTGGAATCTGGATTGATGCAGGCTCACGTGATGAGAAAGGTTCGCACACGGGCGCCGCTCACTACCTTGAGCACCTGCTGTTTAAGGGAACATCAAAGAGATCGGCCATGGAGATCGCTTCAGCGATCGAGTCGGTGGGCGGTGACATAAACGCCTTCACGAGCAAAGAGCACACCTGCTACTACGCAAAAGTACTAGCAGTTGACCTGCCACTTGCAATTGATGTCTTGTGCGACGTGGTCACAGATGCCCAGTTAAAAACTGAAGATATAGAGGCCGAGCGCGGAGTCATCCTAGAAGAAATCGCCATGGTCGACGACGACCCAAGTGACTTAGTCCATGACCAGTTCGCTCGAACATTATTCGGAGATACTTCACTGGGTAGGCCGATTCTAGGAACTGCACAGACGATTCTAGGAATTTCTCGGCGCTCGATCGTCAACTTTTATGCCAAGTTCTATCAGCCAGAATCTCTGGTTATCGCCATTGCCGGCGACGTTGATCACATTCGCGCGGTCAAATTGGTTGAAAAGGCGATGAATTCCAGTCCAAATACGCTCCTGAATCTGCCCACGAGGACAGTGCGGGCTGTACAAAGGACGCCCCGAATCGGCACCCCGATTAGTTCGTTGGACACCAGAAAAACAGAACAGGCGCACGTTGTAATGGGCACGCACGGGCTGCATCGAGGCGATCATCGTCGTTTCACCGGAGCGATTCTTTCCACGGTGCTTGGAGGTGGAATGAGTTCCCGTTTATTCCAAGCCGTCCGTGAACAGCGGGGGCTCGCGTATTCCGTGTACGCCTACTCTCAAAGTTTCCGGGATTCTGGTCTTTTCGGGATTTATGCGGGCTGCATTCCCACGAAGTTGGATCAAGTTCTTGAAGTGTGCCAATCAGAACTATCGGCACTTGTTGCAAGTGGGGTGACGGCAGGCGAGTTGTTGCGGGCCAAAGGACAGGTCAAAGGCGGCACGGTGCTGGGCCAGGAAGACAGCGGAGCCCGCATGACTCGAATCGCCAAAGCGGAACTCTACGATGAAGAGTTGCTTTCTGTAGACGAGGTACTGCGCAAAGTAGATCAAGTCCAGGCCACGGGTGTCGACGAACTAGCAAAGGAGTTCCTCACAGAACCGCTGGCAATCAGCGTGATTGGCCCGTACAAGAAATTGCGCACTCCCATAGGCTTTGTTCCACCACATGCTCGCTCGCGCTCGTAGAAGGAGCCAAGATGTCCACATTAATTCGCGTTGGGGTTATCGGGGCCGCAGGAAAGATGGGATCCAGCGTCGTCGAAGCGGTAGAGGCAGATGCTCATTGCGAGTTGGTCGCCGCAATTGATCTTGGCGACTCCCTGGAAGAGTTGACACGGAATCGCTGCGAGGTTGTCGTAGATTTCACCAATCCTGACGTCGTGATGGAAAACCTAGCCTTTTGTATTAAGTATGGAATAGATACGGTTGTCGGTACCTCGGGATTTACGGCAGAAAGAGTCGAAACACTCAACCTTTGGGCGAGTCAACGCCCAAATTCGCGGGTATTGATTGCGCCAAATTTCAGCATGGGTGCCGTGCTCATGATTGCATTTGCAGGGATCGCTGCTCCATATTTTGAGTCTGTCGAAATTGTGGAATCACACCACCCTGAGAAATTTGACGCTCCGTCGGGTACGGCTCGATTCACCGCCGAAAAAATTTCGCGCAACCGATTAAAGGGAAGCCAAGCACCTGACGCCACGGCGAGCAGCGACATGGAATCCCGAGGCATCCTTGTTGACGGAATACCAATTCACTCCGTGCGATTGCGGGGGCTCGTCGCGCACCAGGAAGTTATTTTCGGTGCGGTTGGTGAGACTCTGACAATTCGCCACGATTCCCTTAGTCGGGATTCCTTCATGCAAGGCGTGTTGATCGCCATCAAGGAAATCAGCCACATTGAAGGTGTCGTTGTGGGGCTCGAAAATGTTCTCCCAATTGGGAACTCTTAAGGTGAGACAAAGGGTTAAGAACCCCAAAATTTGGGTAGTTGTTTTCACCCTAGTGTGCGTTATCTATTTTCTATTTGCACTTGATCGTGCGCGGCTCTTGATCGCTCAGGGGAATGTCGTCTTGACTGTTTTTGCCCTCGCAATCATCGCGATTCCTGCACTGGCTCTCTACTTGATTTTCAAGGAGATTCGATTCGGCTTTACCATGCAAAGAATGGGTAGAGAGCTAGCCCGGATAGGTGAATTGCCAGAAGACAATTTGCCGAGAGAAGTTTCGGGCCGTACGGTTCTGTCCGCTGCCGATTCCCGGTTCGAAGAGGCGGCAAAGGCGCATGACCCCTCAGACTGGGTCACCTGCTACCTACTCGCATTGGCATATGACGAATCGCGAGACAGGAAAGCGGCGCGGTCCACAATGCGGCAAGCGGCACGCCTATTCAGGTCTGTTCCACCTGAGCATTAACTGAAACAACATGTCAAGCCTGCTCTCGGTGAAGATTCCATCGATGCTACCCAGGTAAATGTGCGTGGCGAGTGAGCCACCACTGCGTCTTACTATCACCACTCTTTGGGTGCCGA
>DKME01000164.1:349-14233 GCA_002469525.1 Actinobacteria bacterium UBA7422 | reverse complement strand
CGTGACCAGCGTGTACACCTGTGTAGTTGTGACCGAGGCGTGCCCGAGCAGCTCCTGAACGGTGCGCACGTCTGCCCCGCGCTCGAGCAGGTGGGTTGCATAGCTGTGCCGCATAGTGTGTGGGCTCACACTAGTGACATCGGCGCGCTTTGCTGCCTGACTCACACACTCCCAGGCACTCTGTCGGGAGAGGGATTTACCCCGTTTATTGAGAAATAACTTGCGGCTCCCCTCCCCCTTAGCAACGAGTTCCAAGCGCTCACCACGAACATATTTTTCGATGGCTTCGAGTGCGTAGGTCCCAACCGGGATCAAACGCTGCTTATTGCCCTTGCCCGTGACAACTACGGTTCCCGAGTCGGAATCAATGTCGTCAAGATCAATATTGCTCAGTTCAGAGATTCGGATCCCCGTTCCATAGAGCAACTCAACGATCGCCCGATCACGTTCTGCGAGGTCACTTTGATCGGTGGCCTCAATGATCGATGTAATTGCTTCGTAGGACAATGCTTTAGGCAATCGACGTGGGATTGACACGGGGTGCACGTCGACCGCTGGATTAATCTGCGTCCAGTCTTCCGCCACGCAAAACTTGTGAAACCCTCTAACGGAAACGACTATTCGAGCAGCACTTGATGCACTCACATCACCCGCCAGTGATGTGGCAAAGTCGTTGACTGAATTGGCGGTGATATCGCCAAGCTCAACAAGTGAGTTTTCAGTGCACCAATTTTCATAACGCACGAGATCCCTGGTGTACGCACTTACGGTGTTGGCTGCGAGACCTCGTTCAATGCTGACGTGATCGAGGTACCCGCGGATTGCCTGCCCTAGCTTCAGGCGAGAACCTTTGCCAACTCAACGAGGGGGTAGTCAAATGACTCCGCCACAGCACCGTAGGTCACGGAGCCGTCATGCACGTTAAGACCCAATGCCAGCGCAGGGTCTTCCTGCAATGCATTCTTCCAACCCTTGTTGGCCAGCGCAACGGCGTAGGGAAGCGTCACATTTGTGAGCGCGTATGTTGACGTGTGCGGGACAGCACCTGGCATGTTCGCAACACAGTAAAACACCGAGTTGTGAACTTCATAGGTGGGTTCGGCGTGCGTTGTTGGACGAGAGTCTTCGAAACAGCCACCCTGGTCAACGGCAATATCCACGAGTACTGAACCAGGTTTCATGCGCGACACGAGCTCATTGGAAATCAGCTTCGGGGCTTTTGTTCCAGGGACGAGAACAGCGCCAATCACCATGTCTGCGTCAAGGACCGCCTGCTCGATCTCGAAGGAGTTTGAAGCGACGGTCTGCATGTGTCCTTGGTAGATCGCGTCCACCTGTCGCAAGCGGGTGATATTTTTGTCAAGGAGAAGTACTTCGGCCTGCATTCCCAACGCGATCGCAGCCGCATTCATGCCTGCGACTCCTGCACCAAGAACTACAACCTTGGCTGCGTACACACCAGAAACACCTCCCATGAGAACACCCCGACCACCGTGTGCACGCATGAGCGAGTGTGCACCCACCTGTGGGGCTAACCTACCGGCAACTTCAGACATCGGAGCAAGCAACGGAAGCGAACCGTCAGAGAGTTCAACCGTTTCATAGGCGATTGCTGTTGCACCGGACTTGACGAGTGCGTCCGTGCATTCTTGGGATGCTGCGAGGTGGAGGTAGGTGAAAATAACTTGGCCCGCGCGCATACGGTGGTATTCCGCAGCAATGGGCTCCTTCACCTTGAGAATCATGTCGGCGCTCTCCCATACTGAATCAGCATTTGGAAGAATCCGTGCGCCAGCACCAACGAAGTCTTCGTCTGGAATCGAGGAGCCAACGCCGGCCCCAACCTCGATCACAACTTCATGACCGTTGGTAACGAGTTCGTGGACTCCGGCCGGTGTGATAGCAACGCGGTATTCGTGATTCTTGATTTCCTTAGGAATTCCAACGCGCACGGTGACCTCTACTCCTTGATTGTTGACACTTGTTAGGCGATAAATTTCAGATTGTTCTTGGTAAACAAACGCCTCCCGACAATCTACACGGCCGGCAGTTTACCAAGGGCTTTCAGCCCTTCTCGCGCACTCCACACACAATTTGCTTCTCTTAAAACTGCCGTTGGGTGTGAGCGCCAAGCCCACGCTGCCAGGATGCCCAAAACTGCCGTTGGGTTTCCCAAGTCACCTGAGAGCACCAAATCAACAGCTTCTGCCAAAGGCACCCAGACTGTTGGTAGGTCCATTTCTTCGGCTTCCCCCGTCACGATTCGGCCGTGTGGCAGGTCGGTGATCTCCCGGGCTAGGTAGATCCGGATGGCTTCACTTGAACCTCCGGGTGAGTTGTAAAAATCAACTAGCGTTTCCCAGCGCGCAGCACTCACACCAGCTTCTTCGGCCAACTCGCGTTGCGCTGCCACTAACGGGTCTTCATCACGTTTGTCGAGCAGCCCAGCGGGCGTCTCAAAAAGAAACATTCCCACTGCCTGACGGTATTGACGGATTAGGAGCACTTCATCGTGTTCATTGAGGACTAACACCGCGACTGCTCCGGGGTGAATTAGAACGTCACGTGTTACTTGATGCCCTGCAATCTCAACCTGTTCAACATCAACCCGCCATTTGCCGCCGACATGAACAGTTTCCTGTCTCAACAGTCGTGCTGGGTCCGACCTGTCACGAACAGGGCCGCTCCAAGTTCCATTCATTGTGTTGAAGTGCGAATTTGCTTAAGCATCTGCGGAGGAAAGGTCGAGTTGCGAGGCTGTCGAACGAGTGATGGCGGCCTCTATCAGTCCGCTAAAGAGCGGGTGAGCATGTGTTGGTCGGGATCGAAGTTCAGGGTGGGCTTGCGTCCCAATGTAATAGGGGTGAACGCTCTCAGTGAGTTCAACAAACTCAACTAACCGTCCGTCCGGTGAAGTACCAGAGAAACTCAAACCTGCTTGGGTGAGTTGATCCCGATACTCGTTCGCGACTTCAAACCGGTGTCGGTGACGCTCTTCAATGTAGGGCGTTCCGTATACTCGGAAGGCAACCGAACCTTCGGCAAGTTTCGCTGGGTAAAGCCCCAACCGCATGGTGCCACCCATGTCTCGGTCACCCGAAACAACATCTCGCTGATCTGCCATGGTCGACACGACAGGGTGAGGTGTTGATTCGTCAAACTCAACCGAGTTCGCGTTCTCAAGACCTGCAATCGTTCGGGAGTATTCGATCACCATGCATTGCAATCCTAGGCATAACCCAAGTGTGGGAATCAGGTTTTCACGAGCGAAAGTCAACGCACCGAGTTTGCCTTCAATCCCCCGGACACCAAATCCACCAGGGACACAGATCGCGTCTAAGTCACTCAAGTTTTTTGCAGCGCCTTCATGCGTTGCACAGTCATCACTGGATACCCAACGGATATTGACACGGGCATCGTTGTGGAAACCGCCAGCGCGCAATGCCTCCGTGACGGACAAATAAGCATCGGGTAAATCAATGTACTTGCCAACAAGTCCCACAGTCACCTCATGTTTTGGATGGTGGACTCGCTGCAGCAGGTTGTCCCAACGCTCCCAATTCACATCACGGAACGGCAGGTCAAGCCTTCTAATCACGTAAGCGTCAAGGCCTTCAGAGTGGAGCACCTTTGGAATGTCATAAATGCTCTTTGCGTCAACCGCCGCAACCACAGCCTCGGCGTCCACATCACACATCAGCGAAATTTTCTGTTTGATTGACTCTGGCACCGCTCGATCAGCACGCAACACAATTGCGTCGGGTTGAATACCAATATTGCGTAGCGCAGCAACCGAATGCTGGGTCGGTTTAGTTTTCAGTTCACCCGATGGACCGATATACGGCAGCAGTGACACATGCAGGAAAAACACGTTTTCCCGGCCAACTTCATGGCGAATCTGTCGAACAGATTCTAAAAAAGGCAAACTTTCAATGTCACCAACGGTGCCACCCACTTCGGTGATTACAACGTCCACATTGGGACCTGCCATGCGCCTGATCCGCGACTTAATTTCGTTCGTAATGTGTGGAATCACCTGCACGGTGTCTCCGAGGTATTCGCCACGCCGCTCTTTCGCAATTACTGTTGAGTACACCTGACCGGTTGTGACATTTGCTGAGCCATGCAAATTCGTGTCAAGGAAGCGTTCGTAGTGCCCGATATCAAGGTCGGTTTCAGCGCCGTCATCCGTGACGAACACTTCGCCGTGCTGGAAAGGATTCATGGTTCCGGGGTCGACATTCAGATACGGATCGAGTTTTTGCATTGTCACCCGCATTCCGCGAGCGGTCAGAAGATTCCCTAACGAAGATGCCGTAAGTCCCTTACCGAGTGAGGAGGCAACGCCTCCGGTGACGAATATGTGCTTGGTCCCAGTTTTCTCCACGGGAGTGAAGTGTATCAGGGTTTGACCACCCACCCCCACGACTCGCTAACGGCGCCGGCAGGAAGTCCTGGTCATCATGATCACCGCGCTGCTAAGTCGAGCAGTTCAAGAGCGTGTGCACCACCGTGCTCGGAGTCTGGTAACCCCGAAAGCATTCGGGTGATCTCCCGCACTCGCTCCTCACCCTGAACTCTTGCAACCGTTGTCTGGACCGACTTTGCTTGAGCCGTCTTCTCCACTACCAAGTGCCTGTCAGCAAAGGCTGCAACTTGTGGGAGATGCGTGACCACGATCACCTGCGTGTGTTCAGCCAGCGCGGCCAATCTCCGCCCCACTTCAACCGCCACCGCCCCACCGATTCCGGCGTCAACTTCGTCAAAAATCATGGTGGGCACTGGGTCTTCCCCCGCGAGTGCAACTTCAATCGCCAACATGACCCGACTGAGCTCCCCGCCAGAGGCCGATTTGGACAATGGGAGGAATTTGGCACCCTCATGAGCGGCCAACATAAACATTATTTGGTCTTTCCCCGACCTGGTCCACGAATCCGGATCCGCCAACGAATCAAGTTCAATTGCCACCTGGGCATAGGGCATGGCCAACGCCGACAACTCCGATTCGATACTTGCCTTGAGCTTCTTCGCCGTTTGCGCCCGCGCCTTTGACAATGCCTCCGCCTCCTTGGACATCACGGCCAGTGCTTCTTCGATCTCACCCTCAAGTTCTGACATTCTCGAGTCGCGAGTCCGCAGGCTTTCGAGTTCGACAAGTGCCTGCGCATGCCAGTTGATTACATCGGTGAGCGAAGGCCCGTACTTCTTCTTGACACCGGACAGCTCTGAGATTCGCGTTTCCAATTGAGAGAGTTCCAGCGGGTCTGCTCCAAGACGAGCCAGGTACTGACCCAATTCTGAATCAAGGTCAGCCATCTCTGCGCTGGCAGAAACCACCCGCGCCCGGTGGGTCTCCAGTTCCGGGTCCAGTTCACATGCATGCTCGAGGGATTTTAAAATCTCGGCCAGTTGGTCCAGCACGCTTTCGCTGAGAGAACCCTGGGCGAAATCTGCAGAACCGGCCAGCAACTCACGCGCCCTACCCACCGTATTGCTCAGGTCGTCGACATTGCGCATTACCGAAATTTTTTGAGTGATCTCGATGTCCTCGTCGGTGACTAGCTTCAGCTCGGAGATCTCACCGATACCTTGCTCAAGGGTGAAAATGCGAGAGCGCTGATCACTCTCACTTATCCGAAGCTGATCGTATTCCTTGCACAGTGAACGATAGGCACGTCGAGCCACCTGGTAGGCAGCCTTTGTCCTTGCCACTAATCCGGCACCTGCGCGATCCAGCAATTCAAGTTGCTTGGGTGGGTCTCGTAACAACACCTGATCGGATTGGCCGTGTAGAGCGATCAGATTTTCACTTACGTCCTTTAAGACACTGGCCGGTACCTGCCGACCGCCAAGAAAGATTTTTCCCCGGCCACTTTGGGAAATTTCCCGCGAAAGCAAGAGGGAATGCTCACCCGATCCTCGAATCTCCTCGCACTCTCCTCCACTTTCCTCAACCAGTTCGAGCACCCGAGCGCACGCGGTCGAATTGAATTTTGCTTCACAGTCGACTCGGGCTAAATCTGCTCCAGCAAAAATCAGTTCGGTGCTGCCTCTATTGCCCATCAGCAGCCCAATGCTTTGCAGAATCATGGACTTGCCTGCACCCGTCTCCCCCGTGAGAACAGTTAGTCCGGGATCAAGCTCAATGGACGCCTCAGAAATTATTCCCACATTCGAGATCGTCAAACTCTCGAGCATTACTCACCCCCTGCGCCCGTCGAACCACGCCAGCCATCGACAGGCAATTGGAACTTGGCCACTAACCGGTCGGTGAACGGTGAAGTAACCAGGCGCGCAAACCTCACCGGCTGAACATGTGCACGGACCTCGATACTTGAACCCGCAGCGATGGCGATCATTCGTCGACCGTCGGCCCACATCACGGCGTCGGATTCAGGAGAAAGATCGAGCCTGATCACACTCGTGGGCGCGATAACTGCTGGACGTGCGAAAAGTGAGTGGGCGCTAATGGGAAGCAAGAGAAGTGCACTAACTTCGGGCCACACGATTGGCCCGCCCGCAGAGAAAGCGTAGGCAGTTGACCCCGTTGGTGTGGCACAAATAACCCCGTCACAGCCCCAACGACTTAGCGGATGCTCGTCTACATGCGCCAGCACACTGATCATTTTTTCACGGGCATGCTTTTCAAGGCTTATTTCATTTAGAGCCCACGTGTGGTCAACCACTTTTCTACCGGCTGGACCGCTCCCCACAACGAGAACGTCGAGTGCGAGTCGCTCTTCCACACTCCAGCGCCCACCCGCTACCGAGTTGATGACAAATGCAAGATCTTCCTCTTCAGCTTCAGCAAGGAACCCAACGTGACCAAGGTTGACTCCCAGAATCGCTGCACCTGACTCGCGTCCAATCTCAGCCGCCCGCAACATGGTGCCGTCGCCACCGATCACTAGAATCAAATCCGTTGAGTTAAGTACGGGAACTTCGTTCGGTTGGGCTGTACCAAATGGCACGCTTTCAGAGTCATCAGATTCACGGCTCGTACCTATCCCATGACTGGCTAGCCCTGTTTCAACACTGCTAGCGATTCGACGTGCCCGCTCAGATTGACTGTTGACCACGACGTGGACGCGCGATGGCGTTCTTCGGGAAGTTTCCCCACTTAAGTCGCTCATGCGGGACCTTCCTGGATTGCAGTGTCGATCATGTCCGCTAAGTGTGCCGGATTCAAGTCCTGCTGCATAGCGATACTTTCCGACCTGTGGGTGAGCCACAGGAAATATTCAACATTGCCTTTGGGTCCGGGCAGAGGGCTTGCCGTGACCCCGCCGACTTTCCAGCCGGCAGAAATGCCAGCTTGCGCCACCCGATTCACGGCAAATCTGCGCACTTCTGGGTCGCGTACCACTCCGTGGGAGGCACTCACCGCTTCCCGTCCTGCCTCGAATTGGGGTTTGACCATTAATAACATCTGCCCCTGTGGGTCAATCAAGGAGGTGAGGGCTGGAATCACCGTTGTCAGTGAAATAAATGATAAGTCCGCCACCACGATCTGCGGGATAAATGGCACTTGACCCGGTTCCAAATAGCGAATGTTCTGGCGTTCCATCACGTGCACCCGCGGATTGGTGCGCAATGACCAAGCGATCTGTCCATATCCCACGTCAACGGCAAGTACGGTTTTCGCACCAGCCTCGAGCGCCACCTGGGTAAACCCGCCCGTCGACGCACCAGCATCTAGGACATCGCGGTCCAGGAATGAAATGGGGAAGACTTTCAGCGCACCGATTAATTTATGAGCACCACGGGATACGTAAGTGTCACCACCTGCTTCAACGATCACATTTGATGCGGGGCTCACCCCGGTGGCCGCTTTAATAGCCACCATCCCATCTATCTTGACTCGTCGCTCGTCAATGGCCACTTGTGCTTCACCGCGCGAACGAACGAGCCCACGCGAAACTAACTCTGCGTCTAATCTGCGCATTAGCTACATTCAACCGTAAATTCTTGGGTGGCCTTAACTGACTTAACGATCCAGATTCATCATTACGTCGCGCAATTGATCATGTACGTCCGTCAAGATTGCGTGATGGGAGTCAATATTTTCCCGGTCAATTGACTGGATTAATTCCAATGCAGAATCAACATCCGAGTTACCCGTGGCTTCCCACACCGGAAGTACAAGATCCGAGTCCGGAGCCTCGTCGAGTACCAAAAGGTCACCGGAACCTGAACCACCTTGGGAGTCGGAATCTGTGTCTGGTCCCGTATCTGAGTCGACCGCCATCGAGTCAATTACGATCGCCTTTTCTTGGTCAGGATTCATGATCCACCACAACCTTTTTCTTCTTCTTCACGGGAGCATCTGTACGGGAATCTCCAGCATTAGCTGCTTCACTCGACATTTCTGAGTCGCGAATGACTCCTGCTAGTTGCACTGCTTCAATTTTTTCCACGCGAGCACGCAGGGCCGCCAGCTCGTCTTCTCGCACGAAACTGACCCGCCCGATTGCCTTGTCCACTTCCGAACGAATCAAACCGATGAGTAGATCCCGGTTGGTCTTGCTTTGCGCCATAAGGTCGTCTGCTGCTTGCGCAACACTTGACGCTACATCTGCTGGCTGCTTGGTTCCCAACGACATACCTTGAGCAACAAGGGAACCGGCTACCTCCATGGCCTTTGCCGCGGTCGCCTCTGTGAGCCCTGTCGCCATCTCAACGTAATTCCTAAGCGTCCCAATATTGGGTATCGAATCAAACATGGATGCCATCTGTCATCAACCAACCTTTACTCAATAACGTAACCACGTTGGGTCACTTCCTGCTGTACACATTCCACGCTTACTCAGTCCAGTCATATTCCGTACTCACGCTCCGAACATTCATTCGAACTAGTCACCAAGGTTAAGCAAGATCTGCCCACTCGTGAACGGTTCCACTCCAACTTTGTTTACCAAGCTCCACTTTAGGCTATCTGCCGCTCGCAATCGCTCCAGACGCGTGCCACCTTCGGCTCGAACCACCGAATTCCCTTCGAAGTAGATCGCCCGAGCATCACCACAGTCGAAATATTGATGGTCAAGATATTCAATCGGTCTCGCGTATTCGCGGACGAGCCCTTTAACACTCTCGCAAATGAAGTCCGCCCGGATCTGTGATCTCCACACATCACTTTCGGTACTGACCCCCGAAAGAACCAGCATGGTCGGGATTCCAGCGGCAACCCCCGCCGCGATATCAGTGTCAAAGCGATCGCCCACGAGAAGTGGCTTACGTCCGGGCGCAACCGCCATGACCTTGTGCATCATGGCCAGATCAGGTTTACCCCCAACCCCGTCTGGGCTTCTGCCCACCGCATTGCGCACAGCACCTACCAAAGATCCATTTCCCGGTGCGATCCCCGCTCCCGTGGGAAAAGTACTGTCCAGATTCGTGGCAATCCAAATGGCACCCCCTTGAATTAAATATGATGCCTGGGCCAATTCCTGCCAAGAGACCTCTGGACCGAATCCTTGAACAACAGCGACGCAGTCACGTGGATCTCGACTGGGTGAAAAGTCTGCCTCACTTAATGCTTGTGCGACTCCCTCTCCACCAACAACGAATACTTTTGCCCCCGGTTGAACGTGCTTGCGAAGTATTTCAACCGCAACCTCTGCAGATGTAATTACCTCTGCCGGCTTGGCGGGGATACCTAATGCCTCAAGGTGCGCTGCAACTTCATCTGATGTCCGTGACGCATTATTGGTGACATAGGCGACACCGCAGTTTTGCGCCACCAATTCTGAAACTGTTTCCCCTGCACCAGGAACGGACTGTTTACCGCGGTACAGGACTCCGTCGAGATCGAAATAGACAACGTCAAACTCTCGGAATAACACGCTGGCTCCAGCCGTGTTTTCCGTGCCGGTTAGCGTCACAGATCAACCTGTCCTGGAATAGGACCTTCCAATGGCATCCCTTTTTCCACGCGATGTCGCAATGTGGATTTTACCTGAGTCAGTGCCGTTCCGTATTCAGACCTTGACGGTTTCATCACGAAAGCCATAGCGAGATGGTCTCGAGCAGGGATGAACTTCTGCAGGCGCCAGAAGGAGAGTCCCAAGGCAAAATGCGCGTAGTCGTTATCCGGTGATACTTCAACTAGCTGTTCAAGAACCATGACAGCTTCCTCGTAATTTTTTGCATCGAATTGTGCCCGGCCCAGTGCTTCGAGCACGCTCGGGTTCGCATCCACTTCGCGTAAACGTTGAAAAAGAATTGCTGCAGCGGCGCTATTGCCGCCTTCTAGCAGTGCGCAGGCGCGCTGATACCAATCGTATTCATTACCCGCTGGGATTCCACCGGTGCCGGACTCGTGTGACATTAAAGTTCATGACCCATTCGAGTTACCTTGGTTGACATGTAGGTGGAATTGTGGACGTTCTCGTCCACAATCAAAGCCACCCGGTCTGTGATCGATAGTCCGTAGCCTTCTAGGCCTGCTCTCTTGGTTGGATTATTTGTCAACAGTCGCATGCTCTTTATTCCCAAGTCAGAAAGGATCTGCGCCCCGGTTCCATAATCACGTGCGTCCGCTGGAAGCCCCAAGGACAAGTTTGCATCTACCGTGTCAAGGCCTTCCTCCTGTAATTCATAGGCCCTCAATTTGTCCAATAGCCCGATTCCGCGGCCTTCATGACCTTTCACGTAGAGCACGACCCCTCGTCCGTGCTCGGAAACCCGAAGCATCGCGGTGTGCAATTGGGGGCCACAATCACATCTAAGGGAACCGAAGACGTCACCAGTTAGGCACTCTGAGTGCACCCGAACCAGAACGTCCTCACCGTCACCGAGGTCCCCACACACCAACGCAATGTGTTCGCTTCCATCAATCTCGCTGCGGTAACCAACCGCCCTGAAATCCCCGTATTCGGTGGGTAGATTGACGTCAGCAATCTTTGTCACCTGCGACTCATATTGACGCCGATACTTGATCAAGTCCGCGATCGAAATCAATAGCAGCCCGTGTTCGTCAGCGAACTCCCGACAACCTGGCGCGCGCATCATGGTGCCGTCGTCATTGACAAGTTCGCACAATGCCCCAGCACCCGTGAGGCCGGCAAGGGTCGTCAAGTCAACGGAAGCTTCGGTGTGCCCCGGTCGGCGCAATACTCCCCCGGCAACGGCGCGAAGTGGCATTACGTGACCTGGTCGGGTCAGTTCAAATGGTTCAGTTGCCGAGTCGGCCAAGACTCGAATTGTGTGTGCTCGATCAACTGCAGAAATTCCGGTTCCCGCAACGTCTTTTGCATCAACTGATACCGCGTACGCAGTACCTTTGCGGTCTTCATTGACCGCAGTCATGGGCGGAAGACTTAAACGGTCAAGTAACTCACCCGACATTCCCACACACACGTATCCGGACGTGTAGCGGATCATGAACGCGGTTAACTCAGGTGTCGCCTTGGATGCCGCAAAAATTAAGTCGCCTTCGTTTTCACGATCTTCGTCGTCAATAACCACAACCGACTTACCTGCTCGAATCGCGGCAATTGCATCGGGGATCGAATCTAAACGAACGCCGTCGCCAGAGTCACGTGGCTGATCTACGAATGTCTCCTGCGAGGTCGCGCGTTTACGGACTTCGTCACTCGGGGCAAAAAGTTCGTCAGCTGGGATCACCCCAACAGCCTACCGCGCCTGCGTTGCACGCTTGAGAGTACGAACCTCGACCTCAAGAGCACTGCCCAGACCTCCCTGTGACTTCCAAAATCGACGCCTCAAAACACCTGTGCAGTTCACTGCAGTTCCCGGCTCGAGCGTCAAAACCTTCTTGGCCACCGACGCTCGAAATGTTTGGCACGGCATCGTGTCAACTTTCGTCGTGCCTACGTACTCCCCAATTGGCCGATCAACGATAACCGCAAAAGTGGTCGCAATATCCCCGCTCGGCAATTCCTTTTGGACGACCCGGCTCCCCAACCTACCCATTATTTCGACACTATTCATTATGCAATCTCCTCTTGAATGGACGTGAGATTCATTATTGGTCCGATTTCACCCGACAAACAGGACTAATCTGTCGTTGTGGATCACCCGACACCCCTTGTGGAAAGCCGCTCTACACAGAGCGAACCAGTTATCGCCGAACTTGGTGCCGGAGTGCACTCCATCGACACACTCATGGGTGGATTTGAGGGAATCACCTCGAGTTACTTCATTGCCAGCGACCGCCCAGCATTGATTGAGACTGGTGCCGCACTCAGCGCCCCCAATGTGGTGGCAAGTCTGGGTGCCCTGGGATGCGGGCCGACCGATCTGGCGACAATCGTCGTGACACACATTCACCTTGATCACGCAGGTGGTGTTGGAGACTTGGCGAAGGCATTCCCCAACGCCAGAATCGTGGTGCACGAAAGAGGCGCTCGACATCTGGCCGACCCAACCAAATTAGTCGCCAGCGCCTATCGAGTTTTCGGTCCCAAGATGGACGAAATGTTCGGTCCGCTGCTTCCAACAGAACATGACCGAATTGACGCCCTCGGTGAAAGAGGCAACATCGATCTTGGTGGCGGTCGAAGTTTAGAAACTTTTCACAATCCCGGTCACGCATCACATCACGTTGCGCTTATCGACTCGCAGACAGGAGATCTCTATACCGGCGATGCAGCTGGCGTCTACGTCCCCGAAACCGGTGATCTCAGACCAGCGACCCCGCCACCAGATTTCGACTTTGATTTGGCACTGAACTCCCTCGATGCCATGGAAGCGGTATCACCTAGCAGATTGCTCTTTAGCCACTTTGGCCCAACCACGGATATTGATCGAGTCTTTTCGGAATCGAGACTGCAACTACATCATTGGGTTGAGTGGGTAAGAAAGGCCCACCACGAAGGCATGGATTTCGATCATGCACTCCTCATGGTCCTAGCCAAAGATCGCGAAGTAAATTCCAAGTTTTTCGACAACCCTGAGGTTTCGGAAAAATTTGAGCACCTCAGCAGTTCCGAAGCGCAAGTCAGCGGGATCTGGCATTGGCTCCAGAAAACGGATCAGTCCAATTCTTCAATAAGGTGAGCTGAGATTTCACTCTCGTCTGATGCTGAAAACGCCGTCACGCCATTAATGTCTGACTTTAAAGCCTTTTTACGCCATTCCAGGGACTCGTCCTTACGGCCCGCCTGTCCAAGTAGATCCGAATATGCCTCCTGAAGACGCGCACGCAGGTCCCCGGCAGGCAATGAAGTCAACGCTCCAACATTCATCATCAGGATCGCGGCATCAACTTGCCCGAGGTCGGCGCGCGCGCCTGCACTCACCATCAATGCTTCGATCCTCGTTTCCGGAGCAAGATCCTTTACCGGAATAGATTTGAGGAATTCGATGGCCTTCTCAGGTCGCCCAAGCCCCCTTTCACAATCAGCCATCATCGCAACAAAATCATTGCTGCCCGTCATCCGGCGAACTGCCCGCAATTCGTTCAGGGCGGCGGCATACTCCCCAGCGAGGTATTCCATGGTGCCATTGGCTTCACGCACGACTGCAACACGCCCTGCCAGCTTCTTCGCCTGCCTTGAGTGTTCCAGTGCCGTCTTCATATCGTCTTCACTCAGCGCCACTTCGGCAGCAAGCAGATGTCGACCAACTCGCTCTTGCAAAGTTTCCGGCAAAGTCTGAAGTTCAAACCGTACGGATTTATCTAGATCTTCAAACTGAATCTCTTCCGGGATCCATGGCCCCCGTGACTCACGACTCTCGTCGTCATCACGCCGTGGCGAACGATCACTACGCGCACGATCCGAACTCGGCCTGTCACTACGCGGACGATCACTAGCTGGTCGACCACCACCCGACCGATCCGAACTCGGCCTGTCACTACGCGAACGATCACTACGCGGACGATCCGAACTCGGCCTGTCACTACGCGGCTTATCACTACGC
>DKME01000164.1:0-250 GCA_002469525.1 Actinobacteria bacterium UBA7422 | reverse complement strand
ATCACTACGCGGACGATCCTGTTCTGAACGTTCTGTCATCTCATGACTCCTTGAACTAGTAAACCCGACAGCCCTGCTGAACGAATCGCCGCTATTGAATTGATGGAAAAGCTGCTGCATGTATAGCAGTACAAACACTAATGGCCACCCGAGGGTGGCCATTAGTTGAAAAATATGTCCGGCGGCGTTCTACTCTCCCACGCAGTCACCCGCGCAGTACCATTGACGCTGAAGGGCTTAGCTTCCGGGT
>DKME01000176.1 GCA_002469525.1 Actinobacteria bacterium UBA7422 | reverse complement strand
GAAGAGCCGGCGGGGCCTGCGCCAACCACTAGGACATCGGTAATTAGATTTTTCATGACTGCCTAAGTGTTCCCTGCCTAATGACTTGGCGCAAATCATGCGCCGGCTCTACAACTCGGCGGGGGACTTATTGCGACCAATCAAGTACGCCATGAGAGGGAAGAGCAGTACCGAGAATGCGCCAGCCCCGACGAGTGTTGCGGCATCGGCTGAACTCATGATTCCCGCATCAACCTGAACCGTTGTCACCGCGACAATAATTGGGAGAGCCGTTGCTACGTAGAGGCTGAAACGAACCCGATCCCGCACAACTGGGATTGCCTTTCGGTAAATAAAGAACTGCGGCAGGCCGCGAGCAATGAGCAGCAATGCGACTACAACAAACATAGGAAGTGGGTCTTCAATGATCGATTTGATATCGATGTTGACGCCCGACACAACGAAGAAAATAGGAATGAGGAACCCAAAGCCGATACCTTCGACCTTGAGAGACATTGCGTTTTCGGCACCTGTTGGTGCATACAACCGGAAAATAATTCCAGCGATGAAGGCTCCCAAAACAACGTCCAAGCCCAATGAAGCAGCAACGGCCAGCAGCCCGACCAAGAAGAGGATTGTGATCCGCATTGGGGTTTGCGAAGAGGAGAACTGACCGGACAACAACAGCGAGTGCATCCGCTCCCCACCCAACCACTTGGGGATTTTTGCTGCGATGAAGGCGATCACGGCCATTGCAACCAGAGACATGATTGATTCAAATGAACTCATGGAACTTAAAAAGAGTGAGATTGCCAAGATGGGGCCAAATTCACCGATCGCTCCCGCGCCCATGAAGAATTTTCCGAAAGGTGTGTCAAGTTCTCCGCTGTCACGGAACACTGGAAGCAATGTGCCCAGGGCCGTGCTCGTCAACACAATTGCAAACCCGATGAAGTCCTCGATCAAGCCCGCATATTCCAGGATCACCGTGGCAATTCCGGCGACCAGCAAAGTTGAACCCCAGCCGATGGCGGCCAGTTTCCCGTAACGGCCTTGAATTGCATCGGGTTGAAGTTCCAACCCGGCGAAGAAAAACAGAAAACCAAGTCCGAGTTGCGAAAGCAGGGAGATGCTGTCATCAAGTTGTATTAGATCGAGAAGCTCCGGGCCGGCAATAATTCCTAGGCCAATCAGAATGACAACTTCGGCTACTTTCAGTCGCAGAAAACCGACGGCAAGCGGGGCTATCACCGCGATCAGCATGATTACGAGCAGGCTATTGAGTTCGGTGATCAGGCTTTCACTTTCGGCAATTATGTGAATCACGTGCGAATGCTAGTCCGAGCCACCCGTCATGTCAGGGATTTGATTCGCCCCCGGATTAATCCCTGAGCTGTTGCTGCTCCAAAAACCACAAGCAGTCCGCCAACAGGCTGGTTCCACGTGATGTGTTCGTTGAGCAGAAGTGCTCCGACGACAACGGCAACAAGTGGAGTGATGTAAGTAACTGTGCTGGCTGTCGTGGCATCAGCCGCGGTTACAACTCTGAAGTTGAGCACGTAGGCAAACCCGCTACCCAAGATTCCTAGTGCGGCAATCGCGAGCAGTGGGCCGGCGGTGACAGGGGCATTCGTGACTCCTGTGAAAGCGACGATTGGTCCGGTGACTACTAAGCCCCAGAGCATCATTCCTGTTGCTAGTGCAACCGGCTTTAAAGGTTCACGAACCGTTGGTCCGGTCAAATAGCGGCGGGCATATGGGAAGGCGACGCCGTAACAGGAAATGGCCAGAATGAGCGCGCCAACACCGAGGAGATCAATACCGGCGCCATTTTCGGCGCTGCTTGTATTCCAAATCCCCACGACGACGAGCACGCCGAGGAAACCGATGAGCAAGCCAATGATTCTTTGCCGTGTTGGTTTTTCTTCCTGGAAAACCAACAGAATCGCAATGAGGGCCATGAGTGGTGTTGCGCCGTTAATGATTCCAGCGAGCGCTGAGGAAACACGGGTTTCGCCGAAGCCAAACAGCATCCATGGGATTGAGACCCACAGCAAACTTGAAACGAAAATATATTTCCACGACCACCGAGGTGGCAGCGAGGTTTTGGTGACCAGGCTCAAGATGACGAGTGTGATGGCGCCGAAGGCAATCCGAGCGAATGCAACGCCAACTGGAGTAAATGCTTCAAGTCCCACCATGATGAAGTAAAAAGAGAAACCCCAAATTAGTGCGAGTAATAGGTAGGAGGGAAGCCACGACTTCGCAGACTTCATGCACTCTCCTGTTGTAATAGTTGTTCTTTCACTTCAAGACCCCACCGGTAGCCGGCAAGTGATCCATCTGCGCGAATCACGCGGTGGCACGGAACGGTTAACGCTACCGGATTGGTCGCGCACGCCCGGGCCACGGCCCGCACGGCTTTTGGATCACCAATTGTCTGCGCAACCTGCGAGTAGGTACGAGTTTCACCTGCGGGTATCTCACGCAAGGCTTTCCACACGCGGGCTTGAAAGGCAGTGCCGGCAGCGTCAATGGGTAAGTCAGGTGCTGGCTTTGCATTGGCCAAAAGTCGGAGAGCTTTCATAACGTCTGACATGGCTTGGTCGTCTTGTACCAACTCCGCCTGGTGAAATTCGCGCCTGAGTTCTGGAAGTAACTGTTCTTGGGTACCGATTCGCACCGCTCAGAGTCCACGTGGTGAGGCGACCGCGAGCACCGTTCCAAGCGTCGTGTTCGTACGTGACCAGATGAGGGTGTGATCGGGTGCACCTTGCGCGTATTGCGCCGGCGTCATGCCCAGCTTTGTGGCTGCTCGTTCGTAGAAGGCTCGCACTGAGCCGTATCCGGCCGTGTACATGGCGTCTGTCACCGTCGCGTTCACTCGGAGAAGCTGCCGGGAATTATTGAGCCGAACAAGTTGGCCGAATTCGCGAGGGGTGACTCCCAGAGTTTCGCTGAATTCCCGCGCCAATTGGCGGGATGAACACTGGGTAAGACCGGCTAGTTCTTGTGGTGAGATCGGTCCGCCGTTTTCCACTATAAGCATGAGGGCCTGTTGAACCCGTGTGGATTGCACGTATTAACCGTAGTTGGAGTTGCAGGTGGGGGTCTATCCGATTCCGGACGCAGTTGTGTTGCTAATGACCGGGTGGAGCGGATGTTTCTGGAGTAGGGATGATTCCTTTGTGTAGGAAGAACACACAATAGGGCGCCGTTTCAAGTGTTCGAACTACCGCGAAGACTGACTTTGCTCGTTCATACACTTCCATGCGCGGAACGACTCCGTACTCAAGATCTGGCTGGTGGACTGCTCTGGCCTGCTTGAGGAGTGCGTCTTGAACCGGATTTGATTTTGTCGGGTCCTGATCCACTTCCATTTTTTCTAGTGGGTGTTTCAGAAACGAATCGAGTGGGAACACTTCAAAGATCGCTTCGGCCACCTCAAGAATTGAAGGTATGGCAACTTCAATAACGGGTTTTCCGGGTGCATAACTGGGGTAATTTCGGTCAACCACAAGCAGCTGGTCTCCGTGCCCCATCTCGTCTAAGACTTTGAGTAGCTCGCCACGCAATAACGGATTGATTCCTTTTAACATAAGGCGAAGTCTTGCAAATCACTTGCTTGTGAATCAAGGTACCCGTTTTAATTGCCTAGGACTTGTATTTTCGATACCCCCTGGGGTATGCTTGGTACTCGCTTCGCAAGGGATCCACACTTCGATCCATATTTATTCGATCCATAATTAGAGGAGATATCTATGTGTAGTCCAGCACCCTGCCGTTCCTGCGGCAAAGTCACCTGGTCCGGCTGCGGTGAGCATGTTGCTGAGGTAATGGCAAATATTCCCACAGCGCAACAGTGCACCTGCAACTAGTCGGCGCGCCTCAGGATTTTCGAATTCTCTGCCATAATTGACCCTGTGATGGGAGCACCTGGGCCATGCCCAGCATGTGAAACAACCGACCTAGAGCGCCGCGGGGGTAAAGATTTCTGCCCCCGCTGCTTCTATATCCAGCCCTGTTGTGACGGAGGCTCGTGCCAGTGATCAGCATGTATGGAGCGGACTGGTGCGGTGACTGCCGCCGGACCAAGGCGCAGCTCACCGAGTTTGGCGTTGAATTCGAGTATCTCGACGTGGACGCCAACAGCGAACTCAAGTCTCGCGCAATTGAGATCAGCGGAAAGCCCAACATTCCGGTTGTTGTGTTTGAGGACGATTCGTACTTGATTGAACCCTCAAACTCCGATGTTGAGGCCAAACTCCGTGAATTAGGTGTGCTCGGTTAGTTTATGTGACATATAGTCTACTTAAATATTGAGAAACGCTCACAAATTACGTGGGTTTTCGACACAAGTTAAGGGGTGCGTCATGGTTGGTCGTCGGGGTATGGGAGTCGTTGGAGTTGCTGCCACCGCAAAGGTTGTGAGTAATCGCACGCAGGCCCAGGCAGAGCAAAAGGCTGCACAGCAGGAGGCA
>DKME01000142.1 GCA_002469525.1 Actinobacteria bacterium UBA7422 | reverse complement strand
GGTGCGACCCCGTAGCGCACCAAACCAAAGGGAACCGGCAACGTGTCAAACACATCGACCTCAACCTGGTACTGGGACGCTAGATGCTCAGCGGCGTAAATGCCCGATGGCCCTGCTCCAACAACTGCGACTCGCATTAGTCACTCATTTCACTCGGCCAATTAAACGTCTTGAGGGATAAGACGTCCGGTCCGAACGTCAAAAATTGCTCCTCCAACCACCAATGACTGCGCGAATAGCGGATAAGCACGGGCCCGGGTTACATCCAATTTCAATGCACCGACTTGGTCGGACACCGTGCGAATCTCAATTCCCCGAGAATCAATTCCAGATGCTTTATAGATTGCAGCGTGAACGTCTGACTCCTCTGCTGAAGCCATCCGGCAATCCGTGTGCGGCATGATCAACACTCGGTTCACGCCCAAAAGATGGTTGGCCAATACCAAAGTTCTCAAAACGTCTTCTGTCACCCGCGCACCAGCATTGCGCAAAATCTTTACGTCTCCCGGCAACATGCCAAGGAGGGCCAGTGGGTCAATGCGAGAATCCATGCACGTAACGACCGCAAGACCTTCGCGGGCCACGCCCGTAAGTTCGCTTTCATTGAAATTGCTTGCGTACCTTTCGTTGCCTACCAGGATGTCGGCAAACTCGTTATCAAAATCAAGCTCGTGTGAGTTCATGCATCAATCCGATCACGGTTTAAATTTCGAGCTCCCGACACAATAAATTCCTTTCGCGGTGCTACATCCGTTCCCATCAGAAGGTCAAAAACGTCCAATGCATCTTCAGCTTCGTTGACGGTCATGCGACGAAGGGTACGGTGACTTGGGTCCATCGTAGTTTCTCGAAGCTGATTTGAGTCCATTTCGCCTAAGCCTTTGTATCGCTGAATTGGATCTTTCACACGTTTTCCCTTCTTGTGAGCGTCTGCGATCACGGTTCGCATTTCCTGATCAGAATAGGTATAAATCACTTCATTGGCCTTACTTCCCGCATTGATCACCTCGACTCGATGCAGGGGCGGTACCGCTGCAAAAACCCGCCCATCTGCCAGCAACGGCTTCATATAGCGATTGATTAAGGTCAACAGTAAACAGCGAATGTGAGCTCCATCAACGTCAGCGTCCGACATCAAAATAATTTTCCCGTAACGGGCTTGGTCAAGATCAAATGTTCGTCCGGAACCTGCACCGATTACTTGAATTATCGAGGCACATTCAGTGTTCTTGAGCATGTCTGACAGCGAAGACTTCTGAACGTTGAGTATCTTTCCGCGAATTGGCAGCAAAGCTTGATACTTGGAGTCACGAGCTGATTTGGCGGTACCGAGCGCGCTGTCCCCTTCAACAATAAAAAGTTCAGATTCTGCGACATCGGTGCTGCGACAGTCAACGAGCTTTGCCGGCATAGACGAAGTTTCAAGAGCCGTCTTACGTCGTTGCGTATCTCGATGGCTTCGGGCAGCAATTCGCGCCCGCATGGCGTTGGCGACTTTCTCAGCGATTGTTCGAACGGTTGCTTTCTCACCACGCGGTGGGGTCTTGAGCCATTTGGCCATTTCTTTAGCGACAACAGCCGAAACTATTCGTGTTGCAGCAGGGGTGCCGAGCACTTCCTTTGTTTGTCCTTCAAACTGCGGTTCAGCCAACCGGACCGCCACGACAGCCGTGAGACCCTCGACGATGTCCTCTTTCGTAACGCTGTCCTCACTGGCTTTGAGAATCTTGGTTTCTTTGAGGTATTCATTGAAAACTTTGGTCAAAGCACGTTCCAGTCCGACAACGTGTGTTCCTCCTTTGGGTGTTGCAATCACATTAACGAATGATCGCAACGTGGAGTCGTAGCCGGTATTCCACACTAAAGCAATGTCAACGCCGAGATCGCGTTGAAGTTCCTGACTCGTCATGTGACCTTGGTCGTCCAGCACCGGCACCGTCTCTGTGAAGTGACCAGATCCGGCGAGTCTTGTCACCTCGCCAATTCGCTCACCGGCACTGAGGTAGGTGGCATATTCGGAGATACCTCCCTTGTGCTGGAACGTTTCCTCCCAGATATCACCTGGGTCCCGCCGGTCGGAGAGCGAAATAGTCAATCCCGGAACAAGATACGAACTCTGCAATGCCCGTTCCCGCAGGGCTTCTCGGTCGTACTCGGCATCTTGTGTAAATACCTCGGGGTCGGCCCACCACCGAATCGTCGTTCCGCTCTGTGTTCGAGGTGCCTTGCCAGTGATATTCAGACCGCTTTTCTTGGCAAATGAACACTTGGGCCCGTCCGCTTCAAAATTCCCAGGAACCCCTCGACGAAACGACATCGAGTGTATTTTGCCACCGCGAATGACCGACACATTGAGCCGAGACGATAGGGCGTTAACGACCGAGGCACCTACGCCATGCAAGCCACCAGAAGCTGCGTAGGAGCCGCCTCCGAACTTTCCACCAGCATGCAGTTTGGTCATAACTACTTCGACACCCGTGAGTTTGGTTCGCTTTTCAATGTCCACCGGGATCCCACGACCGTTGTCGTGTACTTCGACTGAACCGTCGGGGAGAAGTGTTACCGAAATCTGCGTGCAATGCCCAGCTAGAGCTTCGTCGACACCATTGTCAACTATTTCCCATAGACAGTGCATTAAGCCTCGTGAATCATTTGAACCGATATACATTCCGGGACGTTTGCGAACTGCCTCGAGGCCTTCTAGGACAGCCAGGTTCTTTGCCGTGTATTCCTGGGGTGAGTCCTTCTTTGAGTTCACTTTGGCCACTGACCTAATCTAGTGATGTCTGCGCTAAATCTAGGGAACGAATCACGGAGCGGCAGGCATCTTGCCGAACTTCGCTATTGGCGAACCTGGCCGTGTTAGGGCGTTTCACGCACAGAAATCATGTTGTACTTGGGTCATGTCAGAATCCGGTACCCAAACCCTTGTCGCCCCTGTTCTTATGAGTACGGATCGCTGTGACCGTTGCGGTGCTCAGGCTTATGTGTTGGCAGAACTACCCAATGGGTCAGCCTTGTTGTTTTGCGGCCACCATTGGAACGCGCATGAAGAGGCCCTTCGTCCTAAAGTTGTCAAGGTTGTTGACGAACTACATCGTCTGAGCGAGAAGCCTTAGTACCTCAACTTGGTGAAGCCCTTTCACAGACACGTTAGTCCAGGTAGTCGCGCAGCACCTGTGAACGGCTTGGGTGCCGCAGCTTGGACATAGTTTTGCTCTCAATTTGTCGGATACGCTCGCGGGTCACCCCATAAACCTTGCCAATTTCGTCCAAGGTTTTCGGCTGGCCGTCGGTGAGCCCGAACCTCATGCGCACAACACCCGCTTCCCGGTCTGACAGAGTGTCAAGAACGGACTCAAGTTGCTCCTGCAACAGCGTGAATGAAACCGCATCACTGGGGACAATTGCTTCCGAGTCTTCAATGAGGTCTCCGAATTCACTGTCGCCTTCTTCACCCAGTGGTGTGTGAAGTGAGATCGGCTCACGTCCATACTTCTGAACTTCAACAACCTTTTCGGGGGTCATGTCCAGTTCCATAGCAAGTTCTTCAGGTGTCGGCTCACGTCCTAGGTCCTGAAGCATCTGACGCTGTACCCGAGCCAACTTATTAATCACTTCCACCATGTGAACCGGGATCCGAATCGTCCGGGCCTGATCAGCCATCGCGCGTGTGATCGCCTGACGGATCCACCATGTTGCATACGTGGAGAATTTGTAGCCTTTCGTGTAATCAAACTTCTCAACCGCACGGATAAGACCCAGGTTGCCTTCTTGGATCAGATCCAGAAAAAGCATTCCCCTGCCGGTATAGCGTTTAGCAAGCGAGACGACCAGTCGAAGGTTTGCTTCCAAGAGGTGATTCTTGGCCCGGCGTCCATCGGTCGCTATCCACTCCATGTCAAGGCGCGTCTTCTTGTCCATCTTGGCGCCCTCATTGAGCATTTCCTCAGCGAAGAGGCCTGCTTCAATGCGTTTTGCCAACTCAACTTCCATTTCGGCGTTGAGCAATGGAACTTTTCCAATTTGCTTGAGGTAGTCCTTGACCGGGTCGGCTGTTGCACCAGCCACCGTGACCGTTTGTACTGGTTCATCGGTTTCATCAACATGTGAAATGGTAAATGTCGCCGATTCCTCTGCTGGCCCAGCTGAATCTTCTTTTCCTACTTCTGCGAGATCCTTTTCCAGATCCACCTCAAGGTCTTTTTCAAGCTCAGCCGCGACTTTGAGATCCGGTTCCTCAGATTCGCTAATCTCAATGACTTCGTCGCCTGCGGCGACCACTTCTACGAGTGCGTTCTTGTCCTTCTTTGCGGCAGCCTTAGTTGGCTTCGCAGATTTCACCGGCTTCGCAGATTTCACCGGCTTAGCGGTGGCCTTGACCGCGGAGGCGCTCTTCTTGGCTACAGCTTTCTTTGCCACACTCTTCTTAGCAGCTACTTTTTTCACTGGAGCAGTCTTTTTTGCAACAGGTGTTTTTGCTGCAACTTTCTTGGGCGCTACCTTCTTGGGAGCCGATTTCACCCGAGCCGGGGCGACCTTCTTGGCTGAAGCGCTCTTTGATGTGACTTTTTTGCTTGTGGCCGTTTTTTTCGCTGCAGCTACCATGTGA
>DKME01000171.1 GCA_002469525.1 Actinobacteria bacterium UBA7422 | reverse complement strand
CGCGCCCATTAACGGTCACGGTGAGGTGAACACCAAGGAAAGGGTTTCGGGAATCAGGTACGGGGTAAATATGCCGCTGCAATGTGTCCACCGGCCAATTGCCGTACCAATACAAACCCTTAAATGGCAACATTCGGTAGTCCAACCCAACACCAAACCAGTGGGCGACCGTGTCGGCGTAGAGCCCTGCGGCATTAAGTAAGTGACCGCATGAAATAACGTCACCGTTTTTCACTGTGATGGAACCGGGTTCGGCACTCACGACCTGAGCACCCAGTTGGATCTCCCCACCGCGATCTCTCACTCGTTGGGCAAGCGCCTCAACGACTTCGGCCGGGTTGGCCACGCCCGTGGTTGGTGACCACAGTGCCGCAGACACCGTTCGAGCCAGTGGCTCCAATTCACGAAGTTGCAACTCGTCAATTCGTTCCAATTCGACACCGTTAGCCACGCCGCGTTCATAAAGTGTGTTGAGCGCGGGAAGCTGTTCCTCTGAAGTTGCCACTACGACCTTGCCAGGATTTTTAACCCTCACGCCTGCCTCAGCACAGAATTCACGCAACATCGCGTTCCCGTCACGGGTCAACTGGGCTTTGAGTGTGTCAGGGGCATAATAAAAACCCGCGTGCAGTACTCCACTGTTTCGGCCAGAAGCATGCTGGGCTAAACCAGTTTCTTTGTCCAACACAAGAACAGAATCGGTTGGATTAACTTCAAGCCAGCGGTTTGCTAATGCCAGACCCACCACACCTGCGCCAATGACAACAAGGTCAGCGCTCTTTCTCACGCGCGTGAACTCAAATGCTGGTCAATCTTCGCGGCCAATGCCGGCTCGGGCTGTGCACCAATAACACGGTCCACGACCTGGCCGTTGCGCACCATGACAAGGGTGGGGATCGAACTTGCGTCGTACTTCTGAGCGGACGCGGGGTTGTCGTCGACGTTGATCTTGACAATTTTTACTTGACCGGCATAACGGCTGGCTAACTTGTCAAGGATGGGCGCAACCATTCGGCATGGTCCGCACCACGGAGCCCACAGATCTACGAGAACCAGCTGCTTGGTGTCCAAGGCGGAAGCGAGCTGGGCGTCGCTGGTGTCAGCGATCCACGGCAATGCTTTCTTGCAATGTGCACAGGTTGGTGTTCCCTTACTTGATGCCGGAACACGATTTTTGGTACTGCATGCGGGGCAAACTGTGATTCGGGAGTCTTTCACTGAAGTTGCCATGACTTAAGGGTAGTTCACCCAGCGCAGGGAAGTGAAACGATAACTTCAAGCCCGGTGGGGTCCGTGTGAGTCAACGCTCGGGCATCTCCGCCGCACGCTCGGGCGCTTTCGGCGACGAGCGCTAGACCCAATCCGCTACCGCCAGCGATCGCTCCACTTCCGCGGTAGAAACGTTCAAAGAGCAGCTCGGGGTTGGAACCGGCTGCTAAACCGGGTCCGTCGTCTCGCACGCTGAGCTCTGCTTTTCCCTCAACTTGAGTCAAGGTGATGTGAATGCGGGCGTGGCACTTGATCCAGGTGCAATCGGAAAAGGGCTTGCGGGCGACATTATTTGTCGAGAGTTCACCCAGGCGGGCGCAACGGGTGTTCTTGCAAATATTGGTGGGGACATAGTCGTTGCCGGAACACCAGGAGATGACTACTGGCGAATCGCCGTTGCAAATGACCAACGCCCAGGTTCAGGCGCGACCTTGGGAACAATCCAGAGTGAATTTGGTGGGTTTGCTGTAGCGACAAGTTCCACCGCCAAGAGAACTTGGGGTAACGGCCTGCACCACGTGATTGATCCACGAACCGGAGCCATGAGCCAAACCGATCTGATCCAAGCCACCGTAGTTGCACCGTCCGGGTGGCAAGCGGAAAGCTTTGCGACCGCAGCACTCGTCCTTGGCTACGCAGAAGGTACTCACTTCCTTAATGAACGCGGCCTCACGCATTTCCTGGTGCCTGCACCAGCGTTTTCATCAATCAATTAGTTCGTTCAATTAGTTCGTTACTGAAGCAGGAGTTAACTCACATGAATGACATCGCCTGGACCTGGTTACTGATTCGCGCTAGCGGCGTTACCGCGTGGGCACTACTTACCGTCGTTGTTTTTTGGGGTTTATTCCTGCGCACTCGACTGCTCGGCACGAAAGCAACACCAGTGGCACTGCTGCACATGCACCGGTGGGTCGGTTCACTGGCACTTCTCGCACTCGCCGTCCATATCGGCACCCTGCTGATTGATCCGGTTGTGAGTTTTTCCGTTTCGCAAATTCTGATTCCGGGAACAGCGCCGTGGCAACCCTTCGCCACAGCTTTAGGCACCATCGCTTTGTATCTCATGATCCCCGTCTCAATAATCGGCCGGATTCGCACCAAGCTCGGTAAAAAAGGCAATGCCTTCTTTAAACGCTCACACCTGATCGCCTACTTCGCGTGGCCATTCGCAACCGCCCACTACATATTTGCTGGCACCGATGCCATGGCTGAATGGTCAATCGGACTCATCATCGCTGCGAGCACCACTCTGATTTTCCTTCTCCTGGCCCGTGGATTCGTCCCGCCGCCAAGCCGGAGGCGCCCCAGCACTCTGATCACGGTCG
>DKME01000041.1 GCA_002469525.1 Actinobacteria bacterium UBA7422 | reverse complement strand
GGACCAGATAGCAAAGACGCGTGGGGCGGCAGTTATGTGCATGGAGTAGCCGGCGGGAATAAATACCGATTTCAGCGAGCCGTCGTCGCCGTAGATCTCTTAAACACCCCATCTGTTATCGATTTGCCTTTGAGCGATGTCGACGGGGAAATCCTCGCGGGTTGCAACCCCGAGAAACATTTTCCCTGCGTTTTCACCGGTGCCGGAAACTTCGGACGAGGCAGGTAGTGAGAACCAAGAACCAATAGTCGTTTCGCTCGACCATGACACAGGAATCTCACCCGCACCAAGACCAATGTCAACATTCACCCTCTGCGGCGCGACAGACTGTGATCCTGATCCGTTCGACGGCGCAGCCGGAATATCCACATAAGTCCGAAGGCTGAAGTCTTGACTCAACACACGCCAGCCGCCTTGATCGTCCAAGCCGCTACCATCCGAGTACGAAGCAGGGTAGTTACCGCACCATTTGTAATTGCTACTACCTTCGGTCGTCGTCACAAGAATCGCGTACTGCTGCCCTGCCGTAAGAGTCGCCGGCGAGGAAAAAGTCACTGTCACTAAACCTGGCGAACTTGGCACGTCACTGTCGGGAATCGTGGCCGTGGCCAAGACTGAGCCTGTGGGGAGATCGGAACTGGCGCTCTTCAATTCAACGGTCAGTCCGGGTTCCGAACCAACCGGTGCGACGTCTACGAGATAAAGCTCAACGGAGGTGAGTGAACCAGATAGACCAGCCGTGAATGACTGTCCTAGCCCCACAGCGGAGTAAACCTCTGTGTTGCAGTCATTTCCGGGGTAGGCAATGCCTTGATCAAGCGTGCTGGCCGCGTGCGCTGGATTCATGACTCCTATGACCACGGCAACCGCAATGGCACTTACGCGGATAAACATCAACACCCTGTGATCCAATCCCGAACTCAACGCCGAAAGTGGAGATAGCTCTAGCAGCAGGTGAGACCCCCAACGGAAGTCTCTTCCTGATCGAAAATGGCAAGCGTCATTGGCTTCGGCTTACTCCACTTCTTATTCGCTGAAGAGCGGTACTGCCACGTGCCTTTGGCGTTGCTGCCCTTGACATCCGTGATGACAAGTTTCTCTTGTCCGCTCTTGTATCCATTTGCGGAATAGCCGCTGTACGTGCCAATCCACGTCCCCTTAAGCACCGCGGCGTCACCAGTACTTGCATTAGCAGCCGGAGCTGCCGCTGCAACAAAGAGCAACGCAACGATACTTGCAAGGAACCCCATCCAGCGCGTTGGCCTACCTCGGCCCGTTTGACTGCTGATCACCGTTTTCACCCTTCATCGGAATCCATTTCGCGAATCGTAGATCCACGAGCCGTGAATGACGCACCGTGATTTCACGGTAACCGGGTCGTAATCGGCTGGGCGGTCCTGTACGTCTCGGGGCGAAGGAATCGCACGACAGTCAGTGGCTACTCCAGCCTTGGGCAGGGGACCCTGGGCAAACATCCAAACTCATGGCAATCAACAGGGTCCCACCACCGACCTCTTCGATCTGTTCATCAGTCAAGTCCCCGGGGGACGCATCACCGGTTGGAGTGGCGTCCTCAGGACCGCCCGTGCCTTGATTCTTCGTCATTGAGCTTTCCTCTCTGGTTGTGCCCGTGCCGGCCAAATAGGACGGTCATCGACAGGTGACTCCCTCACCTCGCAAAGTGTGTGGAGTGCCGTTTTGTCAGACCACCGTGTTTCCACGGTAATTTCCCCACCAGGAACCTATTCCAAGAAAATATCACTCACAACCTGAACCGGCTCACATAGATATGTAGTCCAGGACCATCGTTAACACGAGTCCTAGAACCACGATTTCAGATCATTTGTATTGACCCTTGCAACAGTCCGCCCACACCGTGCACCATCACCCTGCCGGCCCTACGTGACCCTGACGCTGACCTCAGCGATATGGAACTCGAAGGCGTGGCGGGAGGGTATTGGTCGCGGTACACGGGTCCCTGTGTAGATAGCATGTGCTGAGTCGCTGTAGATAGTGGGAAAGTGGGCGTGGTTGACTGGGTCGTTTCACCCATCCTCGGCCATTGATAAGTGCCGGAACTTTGTCTTGTGTGTAAATGTAAATGTGTGGTCTTTGAGCACTTCTTGGGTGCACAAGGCGCATGACCACTATATTGGCCGACTGTAATGACCGTCGGGGCTGCGCCGTGCAGCCCGTAACGCTTGCTATCGGGAGTGTTCAGTGATTATTGGAGTCCTCCACGAGGCACTTCCCGGGGAGACTCGGGTTTCAGCTACGCCAACTACCGTCGAGAAACTGATTGAGCTCGGGTACAGCGTCGTGATCGAGCCGGGCGCCGGATCCGCATCGTCATTCTCCGATGATTCCTACGTTGCCGCGGGTGCCTCGATCGGAGACGCCGCCACCGCTGAGATCATCTTCGGCATTAATGCGCCGTCCACAGAGCAACTTGATCGACTCCGCGAAGGCTCGACCGTCATCTCCTTGCTCAGTCCAGGCCTGAACCCTGACCTGGTCGCGGATCTGGCGCGTCGACGCATCACCGCACTGGCCATGGATGCCGTACCCCGTATCTCGCGAGCTCAGTCATTAGACGTGCTCAGCTCGATGGCCAATATCGCGGGTTACCGCGCGGTGATCGAAGCCGCGAATGCCTTCGGTCGATTCTTCACCGGACAAATAACGGCTGCCGGCAAAGTTCCGCCTGCCAAGGTGCTTGTGGCCGGTGTGGGCGTGGCAGGCCTGGCTGCGATTGGAACTGCCGGAGGAATGGGCGCAATCGTTTATGCCACTGATCCGCGCCCCGAAGTCGCCGACCAGGTGGTGTCCCTTGGTGGCACGTACTTGGAAGTCGACGCCGCCGACGTCGAGGTCTCAACAACCGGCTACGCCAAGGAGATGTCCGAGGACTACAACGCGCGCGCCGCGGCCCTCTACGCCAAGTGGGCACCGGAAATCGACATCCTGATCACCACCGCATTGATTCCTGGGCGTGCGGCTCCGATCCTGATTACCGCAGACATGGTCGCGAGCATGAAGCGTGGCAGTGTGATCGTCGATATGGCCGCAGCCAATGGTGGCAACGTTGAGGGCACCGTTCGAGGCGAGGTCGTGGTCACGGCCAACGGAGTCACGATCATTGGCTACACCGATCTGCCTGGCCGCCTCGCAGCGCAGGCCTCGCAACTCTTCAGTACCAACCTTGTGAATCTCATGAAGCTCATGACGCCAGCCAAAGATGGCGTACTCGTTCTCGACTGGGACGACCCGGTGCAGCGCGGCATCACGGTCGCCCGCGAAGGTGAAACCACTTGGCCGCCGCCAGCGGTGCAGGT
>DKME01000014.1 GCA_002469525.1 Actinobacteria bacterium UBA7422 | reverse complement strand
AATCCTGGGAAGTCGTTGCCCCGCTGGTAGCAGGTCCTCAGTTACTTGATGCCAGGACATTGCTGACCTTAGTGAAGTTGCTCTACCGTGGAAGCACGGTTAACGGCACCTCAAGTTGACGACAAGGATGGTATCTCGAGAATTTAATAAATGAAAAGAGTATTTGATGTCAAAGTCCGGAACGATCGTAGATTCAAATGCTCAAAAGTTTGAGATTAAAGCCAGTTACGCGTCACTTCTCATCGCGATGTTTGGTTTCATTTGCTTTGGGCTAGGCAATATTCTCGCAGGTACGGTAAATGAAGCACCCGGTCGAATTTCGTGGATTTTGCAGTGGGGTGGACCGCTGTTACTTGCGTTAGCAGTCACTTTTCACCTAGCGCATCTGAGTTATCGAATTGGTAGACCGGCAGTGGTGTTTCTCATTACCGGCCCACTGCTACTCGGGCTTTGCACAACTCCCTTTCTCTTTGATCCTGAGCTGTTTGTCCTTGACTCCAATTGGTCTCGGCTAGCTTGGTCGTTGTGGGCGGTTGGCCTTTTGTGCTTAGCCGCAGGATTTGCTGCAGTTGCTGTTCACAAAGAAAGGCAAGTAGAGCACCGAATCGCACAAATTAAAGATGTAGGCGATACCAACGAATCAGACATAAGCGTGCATGCATCATTTTTCACGCTCATTTTGGCTAGCCTTGGATTTACTCTCTATGCCGCCGGTTACATACAGTGGATAGAGGTGCCGGGAGGCACCCGCTGGGGCTGGTCCTTACAAGTTATCGGCTGCGTGCTCCTTGCCGTAGCAATAATTAATCATGTAGAGCACCTTCACCGGCGAATTGGAAAGGCTGCCGTGTTCTTTGCCATAGTCGGCGCATTGCTTCTTGCGATTTCAAGCCTTCCTTACGCAATTAATATTGACAATGTCCTTGACCCATTCTGGGGACAATCGTTTTGGCTGATCTGGGGGCTCGGTGCGTTGTGCGGTGCCGTGAGCATGCTTTTCATCGTTGTTCGTAAGCACTCCACGGCGCATCTTTTTCACGACCAGTTGAATTAGTTGGAGAGCATTCGGGCTCGAAATAATTGAATGAGGTCGACCGTTTTGAGGGATAACCGAACCAGAACGGTTCATGGAGTTTTTGTTTCGATGAGACCGAAGATAGATTCAATGCTGAAGAGTCCACAAATTTTAGTCTGGGATTAACAGTGTCGCATTACCAGTGAGAGAAGTGAAGATGAAAAGACAAAAAATGGCCAACCGGGTTGTCTCCCTAGCGGTGGCTACCGCATTCGTCGCAGTGAGCGCAATTACGCTTCCCTCGACCGCAGTTGCTAACGACCTGTACGAAGCCGCTGTTGAAGGAGTCCCCGACACTGGTTTCTCCCAACCTTTTGCAGGGCTTCCAGCTTATGAGCTTTTTGCTCCAGGGGAGGCGCGTGGACCAATCCAAGTGAATGAAGAGCTTGGTCAAATTCGCGCAGATTGGATCGCGTCAAGACTTGGTTTCGCCAAAGAGAAGGCCATGACCAAGGAGCAGTACCGACAATTTGTCACTGGTAGAGGAGTGGACGGCATCTCGGCTTCGTCAATCATTGCCGCCGAACTCGTGAACTACAGCGTGACTGCTTTGACGAACACGCGAGCTAACCCCTACACCCGAATTGTCGATGGCGGGCGGTCTGAAATCGTGCTCGGTTCCTACGGTTTGATTGTTAGCCCAGACGGCATGCTCTCTAGTCCTGCAATTGACTCTTCGCCGGTACGTCAAGTCAATTGGGTACTTGCACCAGATGTGATCTGCAATTTTCCAGATCTCCCAATTCCAGCCGGGATTCCGTGCGGTTACATGGGAGAGTGGATGCGGAAGAACGGTGCCCGCGACACTCTGGCAGCACTTTATTCCTCTGCCTACACGCCCCTAGTTCCGTTTGGATACCGGTCCCAGGGAACCTCTGAACCGTTGGAGCTACTGGAAAATACACGCGCGGACGGTTCCCAGGCGACACTGGGAATGGCAATGGCTCCGTCGATCTGGATCGTTAACTTCCTGTTGATCTACGCATTGAATCCTGAACTGGCCGCGAAAATGCCGGCATACTGGCAGGCCATTCCCACGGAAGTCGCCCAAGCGCTGTATGCCTCAGAGAACGGTGACACACCAGGGCAAATTCCTTACTCCCAATACCGCCAGTTCTTTGAGTAGTTCTGGTGACTGCGGCTGTCGAACATGTTTTACTTCATGAATGTGAAGGTGTGACGGAAAGTCCCATTCTTTAGTTTCTTTGTGGTGACAATTCCGCGAGCGCCAATGTAATCACCTGTTCCACCGACAATAACTGCGGTAACGGGTGCGTTATCTTTAGCAAAATCGGGAGCAGTGGTCGCGGTGTATTGCGAAGCGCCGAGGACCACTATTTGGCCGTCTTTCATATTGAACACGAGTTCGCGAAACCGGTCTTCTTCGTTGACACCATCAAGAGTGACATCGATAGTGGTGACCTGGCCAATTAGTTCGCCGATCTTCTTGCGCTTTAAATTCCGGAGGTCTGCAGCGAAGAAGAGCACTGCCCCAGAGGTGTTTGCTTCCGTGTGCGCGGCAGTCGCCAAAGTGGGAGCATCCTGCATGACCACGAGCTTGTTTGAGTCAGCAGCGTTAGCTGCGGGGCTGACTAAAATTGTTGCTGCTACCAAGGTCGCAGCAAGACTTGATGTGATTGTGAGCGAAAGTCGGTTTCTCTTTAGGTTCATGAGGAATGTTTACCACAATTTACCCGCAGCGTTGTGGGCGAGGAAACAATTACTTTTTCACTGTCGTGAGCTTTGAATTGCCTGGAGCACCTGCGCCATACTTGCTTTTCGCTTGAACGGCGAACGTGTACTTCACGCCCCCGGTCAGTTTCTTTATTGTGCAGGTGGTTTTAGTCGTTGTGCAGGTCTTACCCCCTGGTAAGGCGGTTACGACATACCCGGTCACGCCCGAAGAAGTTGACTTCTTCCACGTTACTTTTCCTTGCTTTGATGTTGCCGTGCTCACCGTGACTTTCTTGGGTGCCTTGGGGAAGGCGGACGCCGCTATTTTCACAAGCGAAATGGTTCCGTCATTCGAGTTCGACACAACGAGTGTTACCCCATCTGAGGTGAGTGACACACCCATGGGTCCTTTGCCAACGAAGTAGGTGGCGCGGACCGCATTTGTCTTGGTGCTGATTGCTGTGACTGTTGAGCTACCAAAATTTGGTACGTACACACTCGACCCCGAACCATCAACGACTGGATCGCCAGGTTGGACTCCAACGGGGACTGTGGCGATTACTTTGTTGGTGTCAACATTGACCACCGAGACAGATTTACCACTGTAGTTGGACACATAAACCCGAGTGCCGTCAATATTGACCGCTGGCTTTCCGGGATTGTCACCAACCGGAATGGTTGAGTCAGTGGTTGATGCATTAGCCGGGTCTTGGGACAGGATAGCTAACTCGCCAGCGTTGATTTGTGAAGCAAAAAGCAAGGGACCCACGGAACTAAGTATTGGTGCCACCGCCGCTTCACTGATTTGCGACTGCCCGGGGATTGTTGCTATCACCGTATTCGAGCTGGTGCTGATCACCGAAATAGATCCGTCATTGCGATTGGGTACGTACAGGTTGTTGTTGAACGAATCGTATTGATCGCCGGTACCAAATACTCCGGTTGTGGGGTTTAACCCCACCGCGATCGTGGCGACAACCGTGCTGGTCCCCGGGTCAATCACTGAGACGTCATTGGAACTCACATTGGATACATAAGCGAAGGCATTAGAAGCAACGGGTTTACCTGGACCCGTACCCACCGGGATCTTCGCAATCTCTGTATTGCTGGTGGTCGAGACAATGCGCACTGTGTTGTCACCGCAGGAGACGAAGACTTTAGTGCCATCGGGACTTGTAGCTGGTGGTGATGGCACTGGACAAATATCGAGCGTTTTTACGAGCTTCGCTGCAGAGATATCAATAATGTGAAGCTGGCCCAAACTTTGATTTGACACGTACGCCACATTGTCGTTGGTCACCGATCCGGTGGGCATGCCTCCGACCGTTATGTTCTTAATCGGAGCGGTAGCAGCATGTGCAGAGGTGGGAAGGCCCAGACCTACCAGAGCCGTTGCAGCGAAAATGGCCATCAGTTTCCAGATACGAGTGTGCATCCATTAATC
>DKME01000064.1:5575-16927 GCA_002469525.1 Actinobacteria bacterium UBA7422 | reverse complement strand
GTCAAGTGGCCGAAGCGGTGAAATCCCTTGAACAGCGAGTGACTCGTGGTACTGCTCCACGGCTTGGCTAGGCGTGATGACACCTTCGATTACCGGACGCATGAGCGCGACAAGGTCTGTTTGCGACTCGGCCCGTTGAATTTTGCGGCCAAAAAGTGCGACTCGAGCTCCCGCTTTTTCACCTTGGGAGAGTAACTCGAAGGTGTCGCGCGTTGTTCCCGAGGAACCACCGAGTAGTCCCACAACCAAGGTTGAGTCGTGCTCGGTGAGTTCTTGGAGGTGCTTGCTTCCATTGAATGCAACCTTGAGAAATATTGGACGTTCCTTTTGGGTCACTCCCGCGAGTGAGCGCATGATGCTGTCGTTGACGAAACTGCCAAAATCTGATTCTTTGAGATTTGCCGGCGCGTTAGGGTTAAACACTTCGAGGAAGTAACGCATACCGATTTTTGCTGCCTGGTCTCGGAAGGCTTTGAAAGCATCAAGACTGGCCAGATCAGCATCAATGTCGTTATTGAAAGTTAATGAATACAAAACTAGGTCAGTGAATTTCTTGATTTGAACCAAGTTGACGGACTGAAAGGGCCGGGATTTCTGGGTCAGGTAGCCTCCACCGCGCACGTTCCAAATATCGGTTGTGTCGTTTCCCCGAACAGCAAGAGTTGCTTTCTTGAGTTGGCTTGGTTTTTTGGCCAATACCTCACCATTGGAAGCCGAAGTAAGCATGATGTCAATCTCGCCTTGGTCAATCAGGGTTCGTATATCGCCCTGATACTCCTGCCGGGTGCGGTACACCCCGGGGCCTGATTCCCCAATTTCATTGCCTGGCCGTGGCGCTGGCGCAGTGAGGCCAACGGACATGTCGGCATCTTTAGCGTCTGCGATTATGAAGTCTTTGGGTGTGTACTTACCGGCCAAAATCTTGGCGAGCTTTCTATCAAGACTTTTAGTTGCGCTTTTTTTGGCTGACGTCACAACGCGAGTCTATCGGGTTTGCCGGCAGTGATTTGAGGGAACGAACTAGTCGTTGAGCGCTCGCAGTGTTGGCATCAGTGCGGCAATAGTTGCGAGTTGGGCCAGTTACGCCGAAGTTACAGTCGAAGAAGGAAATTCCATTGAGGTGTTTGACCAACTCAACCACGTCTAGGCTTAGTTGTCATGAGCCAGCAAGAAGTCAATGTTCTTTCACCGGATTTGTCCATGCACATGGAATCCAGAGCGGTACCAGAGCCAGGAGTTCACGAGGTGCTCGTTGCGGTTAAATCCGTGGGTATCTGTGGCTCTGACATCCACTACTGGTCGCACGGTCGAATTGGTCCATACGTTGTCGAGTCTGATCTGGTTCTCGGTCATGAAGCATCCGGGGAAGTCGTTGGCCTTGGGTCAATGGTGAGCAAGTTGAAGGTGGGGGATCGGGTTGCCCTGGAGCCGGGTGTTCCGTGCGGTGACTTCTCTGGGTGTGTTCAATGCCGGGAGGGTCGCTACAACCTGTGCCCCGAGGTTCGTTTCTTTGCAACGCCACCCATTGACGGCGCGTTCGCGCAGTTCGTCACACTCCCTGAAGATTTTGCGCACGTTCTTCCGAGTTCAATGACCTTCGACGAAGGTGCCTTGATGGAACCGTTGTCGGTGGGGGTGTGGGCCGCGCGGAAGTCTTCTATCGACGCTTCCAGCCGTGTGTTGATCGCCGGGTGTGGTCCGGTTGGGCTTCTCACTGCAATGGTCGCGCGAGCATCGGGAGCTATGAGCGTTGTGTTATTCGACATAAATGGGAATCGACGTAAGGCTGCAGCCGCTTTAGGGTTTGTTGCTGTGGACCCATCCGATCTTGGGAACGGGTCTGTAGCTCCGGACGTGTTCATTGACTGCAGTGGCAACGAAAGTGCGATATCAACCGGCATTGCCGTGATAGCCCCGGCAGGAACCGTGGTGCTGGTTGGTATGGCGCCGCACAGCATTGTTGGTCTACCGGTTGATCAAATTCAGGGCAAGGAATTATGGGTCACGGGAACATTCCGTTATGCCAACACTTACCCGACCGCGATTTCATTGGTTGAACGAGGGCTCATAGACGTAGCGTCGGTGGTGAGTGCTCACTACCCTCTCGTGGACGCAGAAGCTGCCCTGGCTCATTCACAAAGCCACCCTGCCGATCTCAAGGTCATAGTGACAATCTCCTGACGCAAATATTGTCCGAAAAATAGTTATGCCCCACCGCACAGGCAGTGGGGCATAACTATTGAGTTGTGCTTATTGGCGTTGGTCGATCTGTTCTTGATTGGTCATGGGCATTCCTGGGTGGTGCAGAACGCCTCCGTGGCCAACTGGGTCTTCGTCTTGTAACTCGTACTCGTTCAGTGGTGCTTCCAGTGCCGCTGTGTGGGAAGCGTGCGCTTGACCTGCTTCGATCTCGGCGTCGGTTGGCCGGGTGATGTTGTCGCGCAAGAACCAACTGGAGAGTTTGTGTCGGAGCTGGTCAACCCGATAGGTCGGGTTGCGAACTCCATCAGCGTCGGTTTTCTCTGGGGCGGGGAGGACCGCTAGGTCTTCCTTCGCTGAGATGACCGCGAGTTCCTTGTAGTTCAGCGGCTGGTGCACTTCGATGAATTCACCGTGCGGCAAGCGAAGTACCCGACCGGACTCGTACCCGTGGAGCAACTTCTCGCGATCCTTGCGCTGCAAACCAAGGCAGATCCGCTTTGTGATCAGGAATGCAATTGGTGGACCGATAATTAACGTTATTCTCAGCGTCCAACTCAGTGCATTAAATGACAGGTTGAAAGTGGTCGCGATTACGTCATTGCCACCACCGATCCACAGAATGCCGTAGAAGACGATTGCGGCGACACCGATTCCCGTGCGAACGGGGGCGTTGCGGGGGCGCTCAAGCAGGTTGTGCTCACGCTTGTCGCCCGATGCCCACGCCTCAAGGAATGGGTACAGAGCCAAACCGGTGAACAAAATGCCAGGGATAATCACAGATGGAATGAGAACGTTCCACGAGATGGTGAACCCGGCGATCACGTTCTCCCAGTTCGGCATAAGTCGCAGGGCGCCGTCGAGCCAACCGATATACCAGTCGGGTTGAGTTCCCGCGGAGACTTGGTCGGGGGTGTAGGGACCGAAGATCCAAATGGGGTTGACCGTGACCAGCCCACCGATCAGGGCGATGATGCCAAAGACGATGAAGAAGAATCCGCCTGCCTTGGCCATGTAGACGGGGAGGAGTGGGTAGCCCACAACGTTGTCGTTGGTGCGGCCTGGTCCAGGGAATTGGGTGTGCTTCTGGGTCCAGACCATCATGAGGTGGACTGAGATCAGGGCCAAAAGAATTCCAGGAATGAGCAGAATATGGGCTGCGTAGAGTCGCGGAATAATGTCGGTGCCGGGGAACTCGCCACCGAAGACAAGGAATGCGGCCCATGTTCCGACTAAGGGGATGGACTGCAAGATTCCCCGAATAATTTGAAGACCGGTACCTGAAAGCAGGTCGTCGGGGAGTGAGTAGCCGGTGAAACCAGCTCCCAGTGCCAGCGCGGTGAGGCCTACACCAACCAACCAGTTGAATTCACGCGGCTTGCGGAATGCTCCGGTGAAAAACACGCGGAACATGTGTACTGCCATTGCCGCGACAAAGATCAGGGCCGACCAGTGGTGCATTTGGCGGATTAACAGGCCACCACGAACCTCAAAGGAAATGTTCAACGAGGAGGCATAGGCCTCAGACATTTGGACACCCTTGAGCGGGACGTAGGAGCCGTTGTAGATGACCTCAACCATGCTTGGGTTGTAGAAGAAAGTGAGAAAAGTTCCGGTGAGGAGCACGATGATAAACGAGTAAAGCGCGATCTCGCCGAGCATGAACGACCAGTGGTCGGGGAATACTTTGCCAAGGTTGCGGCCAAGGAACTTGTTACTGCCGAGCCGTTCGTCAACGTATTGGGCGGATGCCTCCCCTATTTTTTCAACCGGGTGATCTGCTGTTGTGCTCATGTTCTATCTCGCTCCCAGAAGCTAGGTCCGACAGGTTGGGCGAAGTCTTGTGTTGCTATTAAATATCCTTCCTCATCCACCGAAATCGGCAACTGCGGCATATTTCGAGCGGCTGGCCCGAAAATTACCGCGCCAGAATCGGCGAGATCGAAGGTGGACTGATGGCACGGGCACAGCAGGTGATGCGTGCGCTGTTCATAGAGAGCAATGGGGCAACCCACGTGCGTGCAAATCTTTGAATAAGCCAAGATTCCGTTGTAGTCCCAACCTTCACCCTGCTGTGAGCGAATCTGGTCGGGGTCCATGCGCACCAGAATGATGGTGGCTTTTCCACGTGCATTCATGTTGTGCTCTTCTTCTTGGACTTCCATGATTCCTTCAGGCAATGCAGATACCAGCCCGCCAACGGGAAGGTCTTCGGGGCGCACTGGAACGTATGTGCCGTCGGAGACAATGCGTTTGCCGCTGGTCCAGAGAGTTTCCGAGAGGATTTCAGTGGGAGAGGGTGAATCTGCCGGGGTGATCCACAGGTCCCGCAGCACAACCACGAGCGGGATTGGGAAAAGGGCCAACGCGCCAAGGAGTGAGCGGCGAATGAGTTTGTAACGGGCAAACCCAGATTCATCTTTGCCCCGCTCGTATTGTGCCGCGGCGAGTTGGTCATCGGATTTCTCAGAAACCATGTCGTGACGTTCTTGGACAACTTCAACGTCTGGCATGAGCTTCTTGGCCCACTGAATTGCGCCAGCACCGATCAGGAAAACGGCAATACCAAATGTCAAGCCTAGGACAACGTTGCTGGTGCCAACTTCTCCCAATACAGGGATGTAGATGGTCGCGAACTTGTCAATTGTGGCGTAAGCAATGACTGCAAGGATGATAAACACCATTGACAGGGTGAACATGGAAGCAACCTGGCGTTCAGCACGCCGAGCCGCTTTTGGATCAGTGTCGGTTACTCGAAGGCGGTGCGGGATCGGGGCAACTGGGGAGTGCCCAAGTTTTGCCGGGGTGTTCTCGTGCCCGTCTTCCTGCGATGGAGATGTGGATGTGAGTTCGGTCATCGGGCTTTAATTCCAATCCAGACGGCCGCTGCAATAAATGCGGCAAAGACGACAACCCACATGAACAGGCCTTCAGTCACTGGGCCAAGGCGGCCAAGTGAAAGACCACCGGGGTTAGGGGCTTCTTGCAGAGCCATGATGTAGGACGTGATGGCTTGCTTCTCAGCGATGGGGAGTGTTTCATTGGCGAACACGGGCATGCTTTGCGGACCGGACACCATCGCTTCATAGATTTCCTGCGGTGTCGACTCCATCAGGTTCGGTGCGTACTTACCTGCGGTGAGTGCACCACCCTGGCCAGCTGCCTGATGGCACTGCGCACAGTTGATCCGGAATAGGACGCCACCTTCAGCAACGTCAGCGCCGGAGTAATCAAGATCCTCGGCTGTGGGAATTGCAGGGCCGGGAGCCAATGCAGCAATGTAGGCGGACATCGCGGCGACCTGTTCTTCGTTGTAGATCGGATCTTTGGCTACTGCCTGTGCACCGGGTGCTGCAAGGGGCATGCGTCCGGTTGCAACCTGGAAGTGGACGGCCGCGGCACCCACGCCAATCAGGGTCGGGCCGTTCATGCTGCCTTGTGCGTCGAGTCCGTGGCAGGAGCTGCAGCCTTCAAGGTAGAGCTTCTTACCTTCTTCAACTTGGGTCTGGGTGCCGAGCGCTGCTTGAGCCGGTTGAATGTTGGACACTGCAGAAAAAGTGATACCAACAGCACCGAGTGCTGCAATGAGCAGAATTACGGCAACAATCGGGTTGCGCCTTCGGGCGGACAAGAACTTCACAGCGGCAAAGCCTTTCTCAATGTGGGTACTAAGCGGTGGTGAGGTTGATTATTTCAAGATATAGATCATGAAGAACAGGGCTATCCAGACAACGTCAACGAAGTGCCAGTAGTAGGACACCACAATTGCGCGAGTGGCTTGCTCATGCGTGAAGCGCTTGGCTACATAGGTGGTTGCAAGCACTAGTAGGAAGGCAATAAGACCGCCGGTGACGTGCATTCCGTGAAACCCGGTCGTGATGTAAAAGGCTGAGCCGTATGCGCTGGAGGAGATTGTGAGTCCCTCGTGTACTAGTTCCGCATATTCGGTGATTTGCCCACCAATGAAGAAGGCACCCATGAGGAAAGTAATGATGAACCAGCGGCGAAGTCCCTTGACGTCACCTCGTTCGGCGGCAAATACTCCCAACTGACAGGTAACCGAACTCAAGACCAGAACGGTCGTGTTGATGCTGGCGAAAGGAATATTGAGGAGCTGTGTTTCATTGGCCCACAGTTCGGGGTTGACCGCTCGCATGGTGAAGTACATGGCAAAAAGGGCTGCAAAGAACATGAGCTCGCTGGCAAGCCAGATGATTGTGCCGATTGAGACCATGTTGGGGCGGTTCGCCGGTGCATGTTCAAATTGCTGGGGGATCACGGTTGCTTGGGCCACAGGCACACTCTGCCAGATCCGCTGCATAATTTCTTCTTGACCCCCTCTTATTCGGAGGTGATTTAGCCCTCGTTTTTGAGCCTGTTTTTCATTCTGGAATTTATGCTGGCTAGAGTACGAGCGTGGCAACAGATGCGGGCGCGCGCGAACCCCTCAGAGTCCTTTTATACAGCAGCAACCGCACTACGCGCGCTGACGTCATCTCAGCCTTAGGCCCACGGCCGTCCATGGAACTCCCTCGGGTGGAATACACAGAAGCGGCGACCGAGGACGGTTTCATTTCTGCCGCGGACAAGGGAAAATTCGATCTTTTTATTCTCGACGGTGAGGCAACTCCTGCCGGTGGCATGGGTCTGGCACGACAAATCAAAGACGAACTTTTTCGATGCCCACCGGTCTTGGTCCTCATTGCCCGGCCCCAAGACGCCTGGTTGGCTACATGGTCACGTGCCGACGCCGTGGTTGGGCTTCCAATTGAACCTGTCTCAACAGCGCAAGCTGTCAACAGGCTATTGGCGACCAGACTCAGTTTGACTTCTTAGGAGTTCGCGTGGACGGCATTACCTGGCCCAGCGTCCTGACCAGCATTGCTTCCCCGGAACCAATTTCGGGGGAAATGGCTGCTTGGGCAATGCGCGAGGTTTTCCGTAATCAGGCAACCGAGGCCCAGACTTCGGCGTTCATTTTTGGATTGAAAACACGTGGAGAGACACCCGAGCAGGTGTCCGCCTTGGCAACAGTAATGCTGGAGTTTGCCAATTTGGTCCCGGAATTGCCCCACAAGCGGGTGATTCTGGACATTGTGGGAACTGGCGGTGACGGTTCCCACTCCGTCAACATCAGCACAATGGCCGCGGTGGTTGCCGCCACCTGCGGCGTTACCGTAATTAAGCATGGCAATCGCGCCTTTTCTAGTTCAACGGGGTCCGCTGACCTACTCGAAGCCCTCGGGCTGGAAATAGACCTCAACGCTGAGCAGGTGGGCCAAGTCGCGGACCTGGTCAATATCGGTTTCTGTTTCGCTCCCAAACACCACCCGGCAACCCGATTTGCCGCACCCGTTCGCGTTCAACTAGCAATCCCGACCGTTTTTAACATTATGGGACCCTTGACAAACCCGGGGCGGGCTAACGCCGGTCTCATAGGTTGCGCCAATGTGCTGCAAGCCCCCACCATGGCGAGGGTCCTGGCAGATCGCGGGGTGAAGGCGATTGTGGTTCGGGGAACTGACGGACTCGACGAAATTTCACTTTCGGAGCCCACCCAAGTATGGGATGCAACAACGGGGGCAGTGAAGCAGTCCTTGATAGAGCCGGGGGATTTTGGAGTGAGCAATTTCAATTCCGCACATCTTCGAGGAGGTGAGCCCTCCAGAAATGCCGAACTCACGAAAAAAGTGTTTGGTGGGCTTGGTTTGGGAACAGATAAAGAGGTCGTTGAATCGATTCGGATAGCGGTTGCGCTGAACGCCGCAGCGGGGATGGCAGCAGCCGAGTGCGTAGTGGACCCGGATGCATCCGCGACTTCTTTGGTCCAGAGAATCAACTCGCATTTTTCACAGGCCCAACAGGTATTGGATTCGGGCGAGACCTGGCGTGTTTTTAACCAATGGGTTATCGCTGCGCGTGAAGTAAAGGCGGCTGGCTAAAAGTAGGTGATTCGTGAGTTACCCGGTGCGCGTGGCCCCGAAGGTCTCCCGAAGGATTCATGACCGGTCACTGCGGCAAGTCTTTCACTCACTACCCGACGAATGTCTGTGAGTTGAATTGTCTCCTTGCCACCGCAGTCAATTGGCATGAATAACTCGTGTGAGGCAGAAACAAGACGAACCCCGTCGGTTTCTAGCCAGCGGAGTAGGTCAAAGGCTTCTTCAGTGACTCCAGCCGGCGCCGGTTCAATTCCAGGTTCCACGAATTCCGCGCTCGCAATCAATGCATCAACGTGTGGCCAAGGATCAAACCCTGGCTCAACAACGCCAGCGGCAGCCAGCTTGCCGTAACGAATAACGTGGATTTCCCAACCACCGTCTGGTGTACCCAGTGCGGCGACAATCTCAGGAGTTGTGGAAATCCAACGTAATCTTTCCGTGCGAAAAGCAGCATTGACATAGTGACCTAAGGCTTCGCGCCAGGTGGCTGCTTCTTCGAATCTTTCAGCAGCGGCCAAGCTTTCCATGAGAGTTGTTATGTGGGTAACCACCATTGACGTGCTTCCCGACATTGCTACCGAAGCATGATTCACAATCCCTAGGTACTGATCGCGGTCGTGCAAGCGAGTGCAGGGAGCAACGCATTTACCGAGTTCAGCTCGGACGCACCCGGGGATATCGGTTCGGGGCTGCGCCGCGATTTTGAGAGTACATGTTCGAAGCGCAATCGATTCGTTGATCGCCTCGAGCGCTGCATTGGCGGCGGCTCGGGAGGTAAATGGTCCGATATAACGGCTTCCGGTCGAAGTATCGTCTTTTAATTGTTTAGTGATAATCACACGTGGAGCAGCCTCCGGTGTCAACTTCAGCCAAGAGACCGAGTCCGCTGCACGGGAGCGACGGTTGTAGCGGGGCTGCTCACTTACGATCAGGCGGAGTTCGCGGATCTTTGCTTCGAGAATTGTTGAGCACACAATAGGTCGAACCTGAGCAGCGATTCCAATCATTTCGGACATGCGGCGCCGGGTCTCAGCGGCCGTGAAGTAGGTGCGTACTCGGTTTCGAATATTTTTTGAAGTACCGATATACAGCGGGCGACCTTGCGGATCCTCGAATATATAAACCCCTGGTTTCGCGGGGAGCCCGTCCGCCAATCCCTTCTTATTGCGTTGAACATCACTCACTCTGGATGTGAATGCATTGAGGTCTTCAAGGGTGTGGACGCCGTAGTTCCCTAATCGTTCAAAGAGCCGGTGCATGACGTCTGTTGTTGCACGTGCGTCGTCGAATGCTCGGTGGGTGGGTTGCACTTGCGTGTGGAAGAACGCACTCAAGGTAGCGAGTTTGCAATTTCGCACCTCGTCGCGGTGTAGTGCGAGTCGGGCGATTCGGGCCGTGTCGATCGCCCTGTTACTTGGCCAAGCAATATCAAACTTCGCACAAGCACCTTTAAGAAATCCAATGTCGTAGGGAGCGTTGTGTGCAACGAACACGCATTCACCTGCAAAATCAAAGAACATGGAGACCGCGGTCTGGACACTTGGTGAACCGGCCACCATCGAGTTCGTGATTCCGGTGAGCGTTGCAATAAATGGCGGGATGTCGATTCCGGGGTTGACGAGCGTTGTGAACTCTCCTATTACCTCACCACCTTGGACTTTAACGGCGCCAATCTCGGTGATCCCGGCATCAGCCCCGGCTCCACCCGTCGTTTCAAGATCAACGACAACAAAAACCGTGTCCGCAAGCGGCGTACCCAGATCTGCGAGTGAGAGTTGAGTACTTGCAAGTGCACTCGTTGGATTGATCACGTTCACAAACTAACGCTAAGCCCTGACACCACAAATTTCTTCCGCTGAAATGAAGTTTTCAGTCATAAGGGATAGCGTTGAGACATGAACGAGACATCCCCATTAGAACTTCCAGGCCCTACCTCACGATTGCGCTGTGGCCACTGCGGCAACCTCACCCGGTTTGACGTGACTCGAGCCTCCACCGTCACAGAGTTCTGGCATGCCGACATGGCCGGCGAAGTAACCGTCGAAGAACGAGCCGTGGCCCAAGACCGGGTATTGGAGATCACCTGTCGCTGGTGCGGTGCTGCAGACCGCATTGAAACTGTTCTTCGGCCCGAGTTCGGTGGGCCATCGATGGAGGCAGCAGGGGACGGCGGGGTCTAAATCGTCGTGCTGGTGGCCATGTGACCGGGATGTCACATGTGAGTAGATGTCAGAGGGGTCATTTAGCCTGCACACATGGTTATTGATTGCGGTACATGTGTCATGTCTGGGCCAGCCTGTGGCGATTGTGTTGTAACGGTCCTCCTGGGAGAGCCGGAGTTCCTCCGGGCACCCGCGGTGGCCGAGGAACACTTAGCGGCCCTGAGCGTCTTGGCTCAGTCGGGTTTGGTTCCCCCATTGCGACTCGTCAGCGAGGAATCCCAGACGGGCTAGACCCTGGTTTGAGGCCATTTCTCAGCAAAATGGGGTCACCGTGAGCCGGATCGTCACCAATCTGTTACCTTTTTGGGAACGGATAGAGATCTGTGGGCGTCGGATACTCAGTTCGTTGATGTGACCGAAAAGAAGTGTGTCGAGGCGAGTGGAGATTTCGTGAAGCAGAGCTTATTTCGCTTGGGCGCAACCTCAGCGGCAGTCGCCGCTCTCTTAATCCCGGGCTTTGTTGTCGCGCCGGTACAGGCTGCTCCCAATTTACAGCAGGTTCGCATGCAGGTTATGGACCTCCAAGGCAAAGCGGAGGCTGCGAATGAACGCTACAACGACGCGCGTAACCGACTCGGCGGGATTCAAAAGCAACTCGACACCCTCAAAGCCAAAGCGAAACGCGAACGCAAGGCACTCAATCAGATCATGGGTTCTGTTGACGACCTAGCTCGAGCCACCTACACATCCGGTGGAATTGATACATCACTTCAGGTCCTTCTCGCAGAAAATCCAAATGAGTTTCTCTCACAGGCTGCCGCACTTGATCAAGTTCAAAAGGGTCAAGCATCGGCAATCCGAGGAAGCCAAACCACTCGCCTGCGTCTGGCACAAACTGAAGCAGCCATGTTGGACAAGGAAAGCGCAGCCAAGAAGGTTCGCTCAGAAATGGGTGACGCTAAATCCGAGGCAAATGATCGCTATCGCGAAGCACAGGCTGTGCTTTCCGGGTTAGAAGCTAAGGAGCGCCGAAGAATTGCGGCGCTAGC
>DKME01000064.1:0-5510 GCA_002469525.1 Actinobacteria bacterium UBA7422 | reverse complement strand
TCTTCAGGTGGCGGCTTCACAGGTAGCGGCCGAGTGTCCAAGGTCGTTCAATACGCACTAGCCCAGGTGGGCGATCGTTATGTTGCCGCTGCAAGTGGGCCAAGTGCATTTGACTGCTCCGGTCTGACCATGACGGCTTGGCGCCAAGCTGGTGTATCACTTCCGCACTACAGTCGCTCCCAGTACTCAACTACGCGTCGCGTCCCACTGAGCCAAGCACAACCGGGTGATCTGGTGTTCTACTTTGGCAGCGGAGCGCATCACGTTGGTTTGTATATTGGTAACGGCAAGATGGTTCACGCCGCGAACCCGAGCAGTGGGGTTCTAGTCTCCGACGTCATGGGACCTTGGTACAACTCGAGGTTCAGCGGTATTGGGCGAGTTGTCGGTTAACCACCAAAAAAATTCGTGTGGTCCAGTCGTTACTGAAATTTTTGCGCGGCTAATTGTCTCTTTTGACGTTCGTGTGAAGCAGGTCAGTAGTACGTGGATGCGCCAACTAACTCGGCTCACCAGTGCAACAACTCTGGTGTGAAAGTGAACTTAGAAGGTTCGCATAGGAATGACGTAGGCGAAGCCGGCTCACACATATATGTACCCCGGGTCGGTTGTTAACAACCCCCGGGTCAAGGTTGAGCGTGCTTTGAAATAAGAGTCCTTGGCTCATGATTTGAGACTTTTTGTCTTTACCCGCACAACAGTCCGTGCACTCGGGGGCTCAATGCGAGATGTGGTGCACTAGGCCCCCGAGTTGCAGACTCGAACTCTGCAAAAAAGTCTTGCTCGGAACTAGCTTGCTTAGGAGTAGATGGAGGCAATATCTGCTTCGTGCTCCTTCAAGACCACATTGCGCTTGAGCTTGAGGGAGGGTGTCATTTGCCCGCCTTCCTCGGTCCAGTCAGACTCTAGGATGGTGAACTTCTTGATCGCTTCAGCGTGGGAAACGGCCTTGTTTGCGTTGTCCACGGCGCCTTGAATTTCACCCATGAGTATCTCGTTGGTGACCAGTTCAGAGATTGGGGTTGTCTCACTCATGTTTTGTTGAGCCAACCACACGGGTAATGCTTCTGGATCGAGTGTGATGAGTGCCCCAATAAAGGGTTGAGCGTCTCCCACCACCATGCATTGACCAACAAGGAAGTGGGCGCGCAACCGGTCTTCGAGAACAGCGGGGGCAACGTTCTTACCGGCAGCAGTGACAATCAGTTCTTTCTTGCGACCCGTTATGCGAATGAAACCACGGTCATCGATTTCACCAATATCGCCTGTGTGGAACCAGCCGTCTGGCTCAATGGCCTCAGCGGTGGCGGTGGGGTTGTTCCAGTATCCAGCGAAGATGTGATCCCCCTTGAGCATTACTTCACCGTCTGCTGCAATTCGAACACTCGCGCCTGGGAATGGTTGACCTACGCTGCCAATACTGATCGCGTCGGGACGATTGACGGTGCTGGCTGCACTCGTTTCCGTGAGTCCGTAACCCTCGAGAATAGTGACACCGATTCCGCGGAAGAAATGGCCAAGACGCGAACCTAGTGGAGCACCACCGGATACAGCCCACTCGATTTTTCCACCCATGGCGGTGCGAATTTTGCTGTAGACCAATTTGTCGAAGAGGCCGTGCTTGAGTTTTAGGACTAAACCTGCTCCACCGTCGTCGAGAGCTTCGCTGTACTCGATGGCTACGTTGGCAGCACTGTTGAAAATATTTCCCTTTCCGCCAGCGATCGCTTTTTGCTGTGAGGAGTTGAATATTTTTTCAAATACTCGTGGGACCGAAAGCACGAACGTCGGCTGGAAGGAACCCAAAAGTGGCAGCAAATCTTTGACGTCGGCCGCGTGGCCCATACGGACTTGGGACCGGACGCACCCGAGTTGAATTGCGCGACCAAATACGTGCGCGATTGGGAGGAAGAGCAGGGTTGACGAGTTATCTCCCTTGAAAACACTTCCCAGGCCTTCCACAATGTTGTCGACCTCAAACATGAAGTTTCGGTGGGTCAACATGCATCCCTTTGGACGGCCAGTCGTGCCAGAGGTGTAAATAATCGTTGCGACTGAATCTGGAGTGAGATAAATTCTTCTCGCTTCAAGTTCTTCGTCGCTAATGTCGGCACCTTGGGCAATAAGTGTGTCAATGCAGTTGTCGTCGAATACCCAGACACGAGTGACGTCAGGTGTGTCCACCGCTACTTCGTCGAAGATTGCCTTGTTTGCGTGCCGCTCGCAGAAAAGAGCGACGGAACCTGAATCATTGAGGATCCATTGCACTTGCTCGGCTGAAGAAGTTTCGTAAATCGGGGCACTGATGCACCCTGCGTACCAGATCGCGTAGTCGACAAGTGTCCACTCGTACTTTGTCCGTGACATGACACCTATACGTTCACCTGCTTTAACGCCATTGGCGATTAAGCCTTTGGCAACACCTTGAACTTGTGTCAAGAACTCGGTCGTGGTGACCCCAACCCAGGCATCGCCTCGCGGGATCGCAAACACGACTTTTGAGGGGTCGCTTTTCGCGTTTGCCAGAATGTGATCGGTGAGGTTCCCAGTCGTTGGTGCTGGAACCATGGCTTCTACGGTGAACTCGGTCAGCATTCGGATTTCCTTTCTTCGGGCCGGCGGATTAGCGTCTTTCGGACGAGAACCAACAGGTCTGTGAGTCTTGTCACTAAACTACGCGAAATTTGCCGAAAGTGCCATGAGACGGGAAATATATTTCAGGTTATCCTTGGCAAGACTGATTGGTGGTGACACGCGTGAATCCAGATTTTGATCACAACATGATTGATATTGCAGACGATACCGTTGTGTACGCCTCAACCACTGAACTGATTTCGGTGATCGGCCAACGCGAAATATGGAAGCTGTGGTGGCCAGACCTTAACCTCGAGGTGTACGGGGATAGAGGTGAAAAAGGACTTCGCTGGACCATTACCGGTGCACTCGTTGGATCTAGTGAGATTTGGCTAGAACCCATGGAGATTGAAACTGCACGGCCGGTCACAACGATCGTCCATTACTACCTGCGAGCCAATCCAACCCAAAGCGGCAGCAGCATTGAACCCCGTTCGTGGACTCACTCGGCTCGGGAGCAACGACAGATCCACAAACTCCGAGAGAGGCATGTTCTCGCGTGGAAACGTACGATTTGGTCACTGAAGGATTCACTTGAAAAACCGAATTGAGACTGGTTTTCCGTGCGCCTAAATATTGTGAGTGACGTTCACGGTGCAACGGAAGCAGTTTCCGCTGCGGCACAGGATTGCGACGTGTTTATCTGCCTGGGTGACCTGATCCTTTTCTTGGACTACGACGAACCCGAGCAAGGGATCTACGCGGATCTATTTGGCGCTGATTACGCCAAGACCTATATAGCGCTTCGGACAGCAAATCGCTTTGATGAAGCTCGGGAGTTCAGTGCGAGTGCGTGGCACGGAATTGGAGTGTTTCACCAGCAGGACCGGTGGAATGTATTGCAGGAAAAAGTGCGCGAGCAGTACGAAGTCATGTTTGCCGCTATGCCCAGACCGGCACTGATCACCTATGGAAATGTGGATGTGCCCGCCCTTTGGCCCGAATTTGTGCAACCGGAGCACCGAGTGCTCGACGGTGAAGTAATCGAAATGAACGGGCAAAAATGGGGTTTCTTGGGCGGTGGGCTGACCAGCCCAATGCGAACCCCGTACGAGTTGGACCCAGCGGAGTATTCCGAAAAACTCTTCGCCATGGGACCGGTCGACATTTTATTCACGCATATTCCGCCGCTCAATCCATTGCTCAACTACGACACCGTGGCCAGACGATTTGAGATCGGGTCAGAAGCAATTACTCGGTATGTCAAGAAATACTCTCCGAAGTATCACTTTTTCGGTCACGTTCACCAGCCCCAGCGCTCCCGCATGCGCATGGGATCGACCGAGTGCATCAATGTCGGGCACTTTCACGGCAATAAGGTGCCTTTCGTCATCGATGTGTGAGTTGATGTGTGAGTTGATGTGGGTTTCACCGCGCAACGAGTCACGTGCGCAAAGCGGAAGTCAAGGAGTACCGTGGGGGCATGGCTGAACAGACTGAATCTAGTATCTCAATTAATGCGACTCCAGCTCAAATAATGGCTGTCATCGCGGACCTTCCGGCCTACCCCCAGTGGAGTGACGGGATTACTTCAGTGACGGTGCTGAGTAAATATGAGGAAGACGATCGCCCGGCGGACGCTCGTTTCTCACTTGCTTCCGGCCCGATCAAAGACACCTATGAGTTGGAATACGACTGGGATGGAAACCGGAAGGTTACTTGGACATTGACCTCCGCGGAGATGCTCACCGAAATGGATGGTGAGTACGAGTTGACCGACAATGCAAATGGCAGCACCACCGTTCACTATCGGCTTCAAGTTGACGTGAAGATTCCCATGATCGGAATGCTGAAACGTAAAGCCGAAAAAGTGATCGTTGACACCGCTCTCAAGGGACTCAAAGTTCGTGTGGAATCGGGCGCCGGACGTGTCACCTAACCTGCGAATTGATTGCGGAGTTGAACGAAGAATCAATTCACGCACCTCACCGAAATTCGTCAGCGGTTTTTTTGAGACTTTGGTTGCGCCATTTGGTTTCTCCCTCCCGACACAAGGACTGTTGGGCTCGTTGAACTTAACCCAAGGCGTGTACGACCTGATCTCGGAACACAAGCGGCTTCAGTTCGCTTCGGTAACCCAGTTGGCACGAGCAGTGAGTGACCTAGATTCGCTCAAAATTGCACTGCTCCAAATGGACTCAGAAGAGTTCGCCATCTGGTGTGGGCTGGGGAAAAACAACAGTCGCCTTGGCCTTCTTACACTGATTCGAGAAATTGATCAGGCCCTTGTTCGGGTGCGCGAAGCCCGCGTAAAGGTTGACTTTGAGGAGTACCGGCCCGGACCCAAGGCTCTAGTAAATTCAATGACCCAACTTGCTCTCACGGGGGTTGCGTGTGAGGCGAAGCAGGTTAAGAAGGCGTGGCCACAATCTGGACGAAAGCCGCTCACTCCCAAGTGGAAATCTCGAATCGGATCCGTCAGCGTGTGTGAAGGGGTCGGGACCTTAATCGAAATGAGTCCCATGGAATACACATTTAAGGTCAAGTGGAAGGGTGCTGCGCGAACAAGAATTGATGTGGGCGTCCTTCGCAATCACTTGGTCCTGGATTTGGGAGGAGTCCGCCGTTTCTTGGAATTGCCGGCTGCATGTTCCCGCATGGAGTCGATTAAGGCGCGCGTGTCAATAGATTCGATTGAGATTGATTTCATGGTGAATGAAAAGGAGTGGCCACGATCGTGAGCGAGGAAAACGAAGGTGCTCACCGCGCCAATGATCTAGGAAGTTGGCTCACCTCGATGGGTGCGCCCGAGTCGATTATGGAACTCATGCCCAGTGAGATCACCGGCGTGGATCTTGCACCACTCATCGCGATGCTCGGTGGGGTCGGAGTTCGAAGTGGCGTGAGAAACGTAGGGGACAGCGAGCAGCTGGCAG
>DKME01000165.1:8390-8514 GCA_002469525.1 Actinobacteria bacterium UBA7422 | reverse complement strand
GCGCGTTCCTTCGCCGAGTCTGATCAGCAGTGAAATGACGGGGATCGCGAGACTAATTGTGGCGATAGCAACGAACCACAGTGAACTCAACGCTGACAACGCTGGAGTAAGAGCCTTAGGCAAT
>DKME01000165.1:0-8193 GCA_002469525.1 Actinobacteria bacterium UBA7422 | reverse complement strand
CCAAAGTCTGACAAAACGTAGAGCGCCACGAGCAGTGATCCTGCTGCCGCAGCGGGGACACTCTGACGAAAAGTTGTTGCAAAAAAGGCAGCAACGGGCTTGTTACCCAGTGAGCGCGCGACTTGTTCAAGCCCAATATCAGCGGATCGAAGTGAGATAAGTAGAGGTAACAGGACATAAGGAAAACTCACCATGGTCAAAATCAGCGCCGCTGCCCAGAAGCCGTTCATCCCTGGGATCAGGGCAACCCACGCGTAAGCGGCAACATATGAAGGTACTGCGAGAGGAAGCGCAACCGTGGTGAACCACAACCTGCGCAGTGGCAGCTTCGTGCGAGTGAGGAGCAGTGCGGTCGGGTAGCTAATGAGCAAGCAGGCAATAACGACCACCGTTGCTAACCCAACGCTGGTTGCCACGGTTTCCCAAGTTCGAAGGCGAGTGAGGATTGCCCAGATGTCGGCCGCTCCTGCACCACCAATTCGAATCACCAAATATACGAGTGGAATTGCCGCGATGGCAGCACAGAGCGCCGCTCCCCATAAAAGGAGGGGCGGTGCTCTGTGTGAGGTGCGCTTGATCATTACTTGTTAAAGCAATCCCACGTCTTGCAACATATTGAGCGTGCCTGGAAGGTCGGCAAGTTGTGCAAGCGCAATATCTGGGCCGGCGAGTGAGTCAAGTTCGGGCAAACCCTCGGCGGATGCCACATCTTCTACCAGCGGGTACTCATAGGTGTTGTTAACGAACCACTCTTGAGTGTTCGGTGAGAGTAGCCATTGAACGAACTCGATCGCGGCTGAATTTTCTGCTGCGCCCTTAAGGATTCCGACGCCAGCCACATTCACCAAAGAGCCAGGGTCCTTGGGTGCCATGAATGCAACCTCGGCTCGCATGTTGTCTTCCCCGACCTCGGCAGCTTTTTCATACCAGTAATAGTGGTTGATTAAACCCAACTGAACTTGTCCACTGTCCACTGCATCGAGAATCAAACCGTTTTTTTCGTACGTTTGAACGTCATTATTTACCAGTCCAGTGAGCCAATCTCGTGTGACGTCGTCACCCTGCGTTACTCGCATCGCTGTGACAAATGCTTGGAAGGAAGCATTGGTTGGTGCAATCGCGACCTGACCACGCCACTTTTCATCGGTTAATTCAAAAACCGATTGCGGGACTTGTTCCGCCGGAACACTCTGCGGATCGTAAGCAATTACTCGGGCACGTCCGGTTACGCCAGTCCACGTGTTATTGGTCGCCCGGTATTGCTGGGGAACAAGTGAGGTCACACTCTCGGGGAGCGTGGCAAGGAGTTCTTCGACAGCACCCAGGGCGCCTGCATCTTGGGAGAAGTAGATCTGAGCGGGGGAACGGTCGCCCTCTTCGAGCATCTGTGCGGCTAGTTCGGCGCTGTCACCGAATCTGGCATTGACGGTGACCCCGGTCTCGGTGGTGAACTCCTTAAAAAGTGGCCCTACAAGCTCCTCGCTCCTACCGGAATAGACCACGAGCTCGGCACTTTCGGTGGAGCCAGCACTAGAGCCCGCGTCACTGGAACTGGTATCACTTGAGCAGGCAGCCAAGACCGGAAGGAGCAGGGAAATGCTCGCTACTGCAGTCAAAATTGTGGAGCGTGGACGAGGAAGGGACATATCAACCTTTCAGTAGGTTAGATAAGGGTTCGGTCAAGGTTAGGTAAGGATTACCTAACTAGAATAATCTATGGGGGAACGCCGGCGACTCACCGGGTCGGTATCGTGTTTCTATGACCCGAAAGGCCCATGTAAAGAACGGCTTCCCGCCCAAAATATGTGTGACATGTGGCCTGCCATTTGAGTGGCGAAAGAAATGGGCGCGCGACTGGGACAGCGTTAAGTACTGCTCGGAGAAATGCAAAAAGTAGTTCGGGCTAGTGCGCAATAGTGTGTCCCTGTGGATGCTGGAAGGGCAGTGGACGTTGTTGTTGTGGGCGCAGGTGCCAGTGGTTTGCGACTGGCGGGGTCACTAATCCAAGCTGGAATCTCCACCGTTGTCCTCGAGGGCCGCGATCGCGTGGGTGGGCGTCTATTTAGTGTGGATCCGGGAGTTGACTTGGGGGCCACTTGGTTTTGGCACAATGAGCACGACGTTCGTGAGGTGATCGCTGAATGTGGCTTGGAGGTGTTCCCTCAGTACGCAGCCGGCAACATGATGTTTCAGGTTCCAGGCAATGTCCAGGAACTTGACGGGAATCCCCTTGATCAGCAGGCTTTCCGCATTGTCGGTGGGATGGCGTCTCTGGCCCACGGTCTCGCTGCGATGTTGCCCGAAGGCACAGTTCAATTATCAACATGTGTGCTCTCAATTGACTTCGCCCATGACTTTGCCCATGAATTCGCCCATGAACATGTGTCAGTCACCACGAACTCTGACACGTACCGGGCAAAACACGTGGTGATTTCGGTTCCCCCGGCAACAGCACTCTCCAACATCGTATTTACCCCAGATTTGCCTAACGAACTTGTCAGCGTTGCCGTCCGAACCCCAGTCTGGATGGGTGCGGTGACAAAAGTTGTTGCACTGTACGAATCACCCTTCTGGCGTGAACAAGGATTGTCGGGAAGTGCAATGAGTCATGTGGGTCCATTGAGGGAGATTCATGACATCAGTGATCGGAACGCAAGTTTCGGCGCTCTTTTTGGTTTCAGTCGCGAACGAGTTTCGGAAATTTCCGTGAAGTCTCAACTCGCCGCGCTCTTTGGACCTAGAGCCGGAATGCCGAACTCAATTATCCTCGAAGATTGGAGTGAATCACCGCTGACCTCACCACCCGGAGTGTTCCAACTCAATGACTACCAACTCTTTGGTTCGCAGGTCCTACGAAATGCTTACTTTGATGGGCGCCTGCATTTCGCGTCAACGGAAACAGCAATTGATTCACCCGGACACGTACAAGGCGCACTTGCAGCTGCCCGGGCAACTGCCGCCAACGTTGTTGCTTCTTTGAGGTGAATTTCCTTGTATTGCGAACAATAACTGGCACCCATCTGAACGCGTGAACATGCAATGTTTAAAGCCTGACTCCTTAGCCTGACCCTTTAATTCGAAATTTGCCAGAAGTGACGGGCTTCACTCATCAATTTCACTCATCAACGACGCAAGAGTGGTAGCACGCGTTCTCCGATCAAACGGACACCCCGAGCACTGTCAATTCCTTGTGGTGTACCCAACTCAACACGACTTGCGCCAGCGTCAATCAAATTCTGCACCTGTTGTGCAACGTGTTCCGGTGATCCGGAGAATGCAAAAAGGTCAAGGACTTGGTCGGGAATGATTTTTCCGGCTTCAAGGTGCTCACCGCGAGCGACACCAGCACGAACCCGATTAATGAGATCGGGGTCAAGTGAAATAGTGGTATCAAGATCGGCAACAACAGCGAGATACATTGCGACTTCCGTGCGTGCGAGCGTGCGAGCGGCCTCATGGTCTTCGTCGACTACCGTGACTGCGCCGACAACAACCCCTAATTCATCTGGGTTTCTTCCAACACTGCGTGCACCTTCATCGAGGTATGCCTGCATGACCGGGACCATGAGAGGGTTTGCGGTCCCACCAATTTTTACTTCGTCGGCGACCGCTCCAGCTAAGAGTGCCGTTTGTTTCCCCCAAGTTCCAATAAGAATTGGAATGCGAGATCGCTGCGTTGTGAACTCAAATCCGATTCCTGGCGCCAAGCGATATAACTCGCCCTCCCAGCCTGACCGATCGCCGGCAATTAGCCTTCGAATCACTTCTAGTGATTCACGCAGGACAAGAATGGCTCGCTCCTGGGCAATACCGACGCCACTTAGCCAAGTGCCTCTAGCCAGCCCTAAATAGCTCCGTCCGCTTGATGCAAGGTCGAGATAGGCAGCGAGGCCGGCGATTTCGTGCGGCGCAATCGCAAAGGGGTTGAGACAGGCAGGGCCGAGTGTCGCCGACTTAGTCACACTGGCCATCTGGACTAGCGGAGGAATTGGAGGCTGAAACATAAGGTCACCAAACATGGTGATGTACTCAATACCGAGTTCGTCAACAGAAGTCGCAATCTCTTTGTACTGATCTGGGGTGAGATTTCCTTGCAGTCCGATTCCAATTGTGGTTTGTTTCATGTTAAATCATTTGCATCGAGTTGAACAAGTTCAGTGCGCACAATCCGCATAATGAGTTGCTCTTCAGGATCTGGACATGCGACGCGACTATCACTTTCCAACCAATCGTTCTCCGGCATTACCCGTTGCTTTGCGGGCAACAAAGGGAGAACAGAGGCGATCGCATACATGCAAAAATGTTTACCGTCAGGAATCCGAACTTCCGCACTGTTCGTAACTTCAAAATAGTCTCCGGGTGACATTCCGCAAACTGATCTTCCATTTATACTTTCGACCTCAACCCGGAGGTTGTATAACTCCATTGGACGACCCAGATCGGCTTTATTTTCCTTTGAATCCACGCCCTGATAATAGGTCCAAAAGGTGTCCAGCATCAAGCAGGTTTCACCGGTGCTTTCGCCAGGAGCGTTGTGAACCAGAAGGACAATAAACTAGGTTTGGATCCGCAAGTTGATTTGGGAAAATTTTTGTGAAGAAGTCCAAGCAGAAAATAGCACGAGCATAAATAATGGCAATAAATCTGGCGTTTTTTGGCACTTTCGTAACTTTAATTGGACATTACGTTTCGCATGTTTAGCATAATCGACTTCTGATTGTTATCTAAGTTCACTTTGAATATCATGGGGAAACTTTTATGGGAGTTCAGTCTCGGATATTTCGGAAAGGGCTTGGAGCCGTCGAGCGATTATTGCGAGATTATGAATATCGGTGAGTCATTAGTGAAGGAGAGCAGTAACAGTATGAATGAATTGCGTGAGCCGAAGTTTGCCTCCGAAGGTGGCAGTGATTACGAAGTTTATATTCGAACTGATGAATTGCTGGTGCTGCAACCGGAGCCTGCAACATGGAAACACCGAGATGAATTGCTCTTCACGGTCGTCCATCAGTCTTCCGAACTTTGGCTTAAATTGGCTGTGGCTGAAATTGATCACGCGGTTCTCAATATTGATAAAGACTTGATTCAAGCGGCGAGTCGGTATCTGATTCGTGCTCGCGATTGCATCCACTACACGACTACGCAGCTCCCCATGCTAGAAAAAATGACACCGTGGGACTACCAACACGTTCGGACTGCTCTGGGTCATGGTTCTGGTTTTGACTCACCAGGATTTAGAAATATACGGGAGAGTCTGAAAGTATTGGTGACATCTGTTCAACAAGCATTGGGTCGCGCCGACTTAACCTTAGAAAAATTGTATTTGGATGTCGAAGCCAATGAATCGCTTTATTCACTCGTTGAGTTGCTCGTTGATCTAGATGAAGCGCTGATGATTTGGCGCAGTGTTCACGTGAAGGTAATTGAGCGTACGATCGGTGGAACAGTCAGTGGAACCCAAGGAACTCCCGTTGAAGTGGTGCGGAATTTGCGTGACCGTTCAATCATGGAAGAGCTGTGGGATGTCCGGGTCCATTTAACGGAGCGGGCGAATAGGGAATTGGCAAGCGATGGATGAACTCGATGAAATGGATGTCCGCATCCTTGAGGCGCTCCAAAGAGATGCCAGGTACTCCTACAGCGCATTGTCTCGCTTGGTTCATCTGTCCACACCTTCAGTAGCAAACCGCACCCGCAAGCTAGAAGAAGCCGGCGTGATTACCAGTTACCGCGCGCATATCAATCCTCGGTCAGTCGGATGGACGGTCGATGCGCTCGTGCGACTTGATTGTCACGGCGCGTCCTGCATTTTGAAGGACCCTAAAGCGATTGAAAACATTCACATAATGGAGATTCATAGGGTGACGGGGCCATACTGTTCAATCGTGAGAGTAGTTGCCGGCACCATGGACGAATTCGAAGAAGTAGTAGATAACTTGACTCGTTATGGAACCCCTTCGAGTGAAATCATTCTTTCTAGTCAGATTTCTGAGGTACTCTCACCTCGATCAATGGAGTAACCGCACGAGGGATCGCTGTCGCAAAAAAAAATACTGCTCCGTCATACTTCAGTTCATGATCTGGTGAAATTTGCACCAACCCCGATGAACACTCAGGCCCTGCGAATTGAATTCGTCAGAACAGCCGAGGGGAATCGAGTGAAGAGCGCTAGCGCGAGCGCCGTTGCCATCCTTTCCTTCGACCCGAACTTCCACGCTGCCCAGACTGAGTTTGACACTTTGACGTGGGGTTAGTGCTTCTTAGTCCGTCAGAAACGCTTAGGAACTGAAACGCTTAGGAAGTCCAGCCTTGGGTCTTCACATAGCAAGCACAGTTAGCGCAGAGCGCACATTAAAAGATGGAGCCGGCGATTCACGGAGACTGCGAGCGGTTCTTGACTGACTACAAGCGAGACAGTTTCCAGGTACTTAGTCGACCTGAAGCTCGGTAATCAGTTTCTCAATCTTGATTCGAATTGCATCTCGGATCGGTCGAACGGACTCGACGCCTTGACCGGCTGGGTCGTCAAGTACCCAATCCTCATATCGCTTGCCCGGATAAAATTTGCACGTGTCCCCGCAACCCATTGTGATCACGACATCTGCGCACTGAACCGTCTCGTCAGTCAGAATTTTGGGTTGTTCACCGCTGATATCGATACCCTCTTCCGACATGACTTGAATTGCCACCGGGTTGATTGAATCTGCTGGCGCTGATCCGGCCGAAAGGATTTCGATTCGGTCACCGGCAAGATGTGTGAGGTATCCGGCAGCCATTTGAGAGCGACCTGCATTGTGAACGCAAACGAAGAGAACTGTTGGTTTGTTGCTCATGCAAATTCCTTCCATTTCCATTTACGGCGCAGCCACAAGGACACATAAACGAGCGCAACCAGTGCTGGAACTTCAATCAGTGGTCCGATCACTCCCGTGAGCGCCTGACCAGATGTCACACCCCAGACTCCAATGCTCACAGCAATTGCAAGTTCAAAATTATTTCCTGCAGAAGTGAATGCAACCGTGGCAGAGCGTGCATACGGCAACCCAATCGCGTGGGATGCCCACATTGCCGCGAACCACATGAGCGCGAAATAGATCATGAGGGGTAAGGCGATGAGCACCACACTTAATGGGTCTGAGGTAATCGCATTACCTTGAAGTGCGAAGAGAATGACGATTGTGAAAAGTAGACCGTAGAGCGCGATTGGTGCGATCTTTGGTGCAAAGGTGTTGTCATACCAATCCTTTCCTTTGCGTGAAACCCCGATTTGGCGGGTAAGGAATCCCAAGAGCAGGGGTATTCCTAGAAATATGAGCACTGCCTTCGTGATTCCCCAAGTGGAGAATGCAACGTCTTGCGTGTCAAGGCCCAACCATCCGGGCAAGATCGCAAGGTAGAAGGTCCCCAAAAGTGCATAGGCAAGTATCTGAAAAATAGAGTTGATAGCAACGAGTAAGGCACCCGCTTCGCGGTCACCGCACGCGAGGTCATTCCAAATCAAGACCATGGCAATACAACGCGCTAAACCGATAACTATTAATCCCGTTCGAAATTCTGGGTAGTCCGCAAGAAAAATCCAGGCAAGGGCGAACATGAGTAATGGGCCGACCAGCCAGTTCATAAAGAGAGATAGCCACAGCATCCGGCGGTCACCGGCAAGGTGCCCCATCTCTTCATATTTAACGCGGGCAAGTACCGGATACATCATGGCGAAGAGTCCCAGTGCGATGAGCACGCTTGTGTTGTCAACCTTGACCGCATCAAGTGCCTCTTGCAATCCGGGCACCCCGCGCCCAAGGAGCAGTCCCGCTGCCATAGCAATCACGATCCAGACTGGCAAGAAGCGATCCAGTGTGGACAGACGCGGAGTTTCGATTTCCTCTGTATTGACGTTCATCAATATGAAAGTGTGCCAACCCGCTATAAACCTGTCAACAATTGGAGTGAATGTGAAAGCGAATTCTTGATGAACAACGAGAGGCAATGGGAGCATTCGAATCAATGGCAATGTGAAGTTTCGAGCTTGAATTCGGGCATAAAGGGGGGCGGTGCACAAGCGCGCGAGGGGGGAGAGGACATTTGTACCAGTGGGCGCGGCCCGGTCTTCGGATCGAGGGTGCCTTCTGTACGAAGGGCACGTTGCCCCTCGTGTTTTATGTTAGGGAGAAATAGCAACATGGCAACAGGAACAGT
>DKME01000109.1:20717-25326 GCA_002469525.1 Actinobacteria bacterium UBA7422 | reverse complement strand
ACGTGGATTGAATACATGCAAGGTTTGGCCAGTAGTCACATGACCATTAACTTCAGTCGTTCTAGCGCTGGGCCATACGAACAACTCAAGACCCGGGTTATTGAAGCTGGTTTAGCGGGAACCTATTTATTAACCGATGATCAAGATAGGACTCGACTGTTCTTTCCACCAGATGAGTTCTCCACTTTTAACTCTGTTGAAGACCTGCCAGACCTGATTGAGTCGTTGTTGCGTGATCGCGCTGACCTTGATGCCCGTGCTCGTCGCGCTCAGGTTCGTGCGCGTGAACTTGCTGTTACGAACTTTTGGTCAGGGATTGATCAAGGGTTGGTAGCGCGAGGCCTGCCGCCTATTTTTTCCTAGCGTGTTGAAGGGTTAATCACCTGCACGAACTGCGGGTAGGGGAAGTTAGCGACCTCACAGCCCTTGCCTGAGGTAGTGACGGTGAGGGTTGCCTGCTCGGTCGTGGGGTTGGGGTTTTCTACGGTGATGGTGATATCGGTTGTGGTTTGCGGGTTGATGGCGGTGGTGACCGGGGTCGCGATGTTATTGCCATTGGAGTCGGTGAGGGTGATGTCTGCCCACCCGTTCTCGCACTCGCTGCTGCGAAGTCCGAGGTTGATTTCGGTGATCGGGACATTGTCGGTGATTTGGTTAATGGTGAACCTTGCTTCGGGGGCGAGGGTCCACCACCAGATGAGTTGACCCTTTGACCCGCGCGGGGCGAGAGTGCCGACACCCGGTGAGGACTGCAGGTCGGGGGTGATCGCCGGGGCAAAGAAAAAGTCAGAGAGTTGTTCGGGCTTGGGTTGAACTTGATCTGTGATTCGGTAGAGGCTCCACGCGTTCTCGTTGCCTTGGGCGACGGGTGAGCCGAAACGCTGCGTGAGTTCGGCGTTGATCCGTTCGGCGGCTGGTTCAACATACCCCCGCGAATCAACGTGGATTGCGCAGAAACCCGCGCCAACCATTTCTTGAATGTCGGTGTCACCGGGGATCTCGGGCAGAGCAGCAACCCACGCGCTCGCCTCGGTGTTCTTGACCGCTCCGTAGGACCAGGACTTGCTGTTGTCAGCTTGGGTCAGGGGTAACCAGAAGTGACCGTAGTCATCAAGATCGAGCAGCGGTCCGTTTTCCGGGTAGACCATATAAGGCAGTTGCAAGATCCCGCACGACTCGGGGATTGCCGTATTGATCGCGTTGGAGTAATCCCTGGCGTCGTTGGCTTCTTTGGCGAGCGTGCTGGAACTGTTGGCATAGGGAGCAGCGAAGGGCATCACTGAGTTGATAAACGTGGCGGCGACACCAACTGTCGCAATGGTGATCACGGTTAGGCGACTGGTGGCGAATCGAGCGAGGACAATTCCGGCAGCAAGAAGGACGAGCAACAAGATGACTGGCAGCATTCGGTTCCAGGCCCTGATCTGGGGAGAAATCAGTCCGGCAAAAAGGTAGTTCAAACCCCACGGGATAAAGAACAGGATCGCGACGGCGAGCAAATAGGTCACCATGGGTAATTGAGTTGTGGTGCTTTTCCAACTGCGCGACCTGCTTCTCATAAGCAGGCCGACTGCCAACAACACGAAAGCGGCGGCGGTGACCAGGGTGCCGAAGTTGGTGGGCACCGTGCTTTCAATGCTCGGTGCGGCACTGAGAGCTCCGGTGATTTTGATGTTGTAGGAGGCAAAAATCCCTTGAACAAAAATGGGAGCGGGAAGTAGGGCCGTTACGAGTAGTCCGGCGAAATACACGGATTCATATGGCAAGCGAGTACTCAAAACCGCAAACGGTGGGTCACTGATGGTGGCGAGAATCCCCGGGATGAACCCGGCAACAACGAGAGCGGCGGTGAGAACGATCGGGATCAGGTTCAGCAAGAGTTCTTTGACTCGGGCGCCTTTGGCGAAGCGCCAGAGCAGGGCTGCCGACATCAGGATCAGCGCGAAGACGGCGTAGTACACGCCGGTCCACGCGGTGATTAACGCGAGGACGGCGAAAGCAGTGATGCGGGTTTTATTTCTTGTCGTGACCGCTTTCGTGAACAACCCCGTGCCGATCGCGAGGGCGAGAATCACGCCGGTGACCACTGAGTAGTTGGTGGCGAGGTAAGTGTGACCCAGACCCCGACCGAAGTGATACGGGATCAAGGCGAACGCTGTGGCCAACATAATTGCGATCGGACCCTTGGAACCGACCATGCGAAGCGCAATCACCGCGAGGGCGGCGGCGAGCGGGAAACTCAGAAACAGCAGCAGATTGACTCCGAGGAAAGGATTTCCCGAAATCAGGTTGATTACTTTGCCGAAGAGGTTTTCGGTGATGTCAATACCGGGGAAGTAGTTCAGGTTCATGCCGAGCGGGTAGCCGTACTCCGTGGAGGGAGTGCTCGATAGGAATCCCCAGTTGTCCACCGCAACGTAGGTACTCAGCATGTCGCCGGCAGCCCACGGCTGGGTGAAGCGATCAGCGATCGGCAGGAAGACGTACAGCGTCAACAGCGTGGTGAGCGCGGCGGCAACGCCAGCGTCGGTTGCGAGTCGTTTCTTTGAAGAAGTCATTAAGGCAAAGATAACGCCAAGCGATAAGCGCGGACTTAGATGGAGCGTGCAGCGGCCTGTCCCGCAAGATAGGAGAGACCGAATGCACTCAGTAACCCGTTACCGGCAAGGTAGCCATCTGCTCCGTGACCTGAGATCCCAGCCGCAGCGCCACCGGCAGCGAAAAGCCCCGGAACAGCAACACCGTTGTCATCTAAGACTTGGGCGTCGTGATTAACCAACAGACCACCCTGGGTGTGAAAAAGGGCCGGTTGAACCTTAATAGTGACGTAGGGGGCAGAGAGCGGTTGCTCAAAAAAGGTCCGACCGAAGGGGTCCGGTACCACGCCGCGGGCGCTATCCCCAGCGGTGTGCAAGGTGCGTGACAGGACAGCAGGGTCCACGCCCAGGACCGCCGCGAGTTCTTCTGGAGATTCTGCTTGGCGCAGAGCGCCGCTTTCTATCGTTTCCTGATAGTCCCGAAAGGCTAGACACTGTTGGTGCACACGTTCGTCAAGAATCAACCAGCCACGTGCACCCGGCTGAGCGGCAAGCATCGCGGCGTACTCGCTGTAACCGCAGGTCTCATTACCGAACCGCTCACCGTGGGTGTTCACCATAATCCCACCGTGCATGATCGTGGCCCAACCCGCCAACGTTGCGCCGTGCACGGCAATGGCGGCGTGCCCCTGGTAGGCGTCTAAGTACGCGCCGCTTGCTCCAAAGGATTCACCGATTCGTAGAGCATCGCCCAGGGATGCGTCACTCCCGTGGTACACCGCTGATGTGATCTCAGGCAGATAGCGCGCCACCATGTCCTTGTTGGCACCAAACCCGTTTGTGGCCATCAAAATTGAAGTCGCGGAAACTTCCTCGCGAGAACCATCTGGCTTTTCCAGGTGAGCGACGAGATCGTCACCATCGGTGTGAATCTCCACGAGCCGAGTGGGAACGAGCATTTCAATACTGTCATGCGAATCGACCCGCGAGAGGAGGTGCTGCAGGACTCGGTCGCCTTTGCGTCCCTCAATGGTGTGGCATCGATCAACACTGTGACCGGGGTAATGAAAATTCGTCACCAGCGAGAGTTCGACCCCTTGAGCATCAGCCATCCATTCCACGAGTTCGGCACTGACCTCGGTCAATGTTTTTACCATGAGCCGGTCGGCTGATCCTTTCGTTTTTTTCATGATATCCGCGGAGAACGTTTCTGGGGAATCCTCGATTCCTTCAGCTCGCTGCCACCTGCTTCCTGCCCCAGGAAACATCGCGGTGGACATTGAAGTGTTATTCCCGCGGCGAAAGTGCTCACTTGCGTCAACGAGAAGAACACTGGCACCAAGGTCAGCTGCGCGCAGGGCTCCGGCGAGTCCCCCGCCGGCACCTGCAACGAGTAAGTCTACGTCCGTCATAGCGATCCGGCAGCGATCTTTTTGAGTGCTTCCTGGGTCGGATCAATGACCCGGACACCAATCCCTTCTTCGTCGACATCTACCGCGGAGCACCCATTGATGACACTGCGTGCTCCTTGATCCCCGAGTTCTTTGACGGCCTTCGTCATGGCCGCAGTCCACATCTCGTGATTGGTGACCGCCTCAAAGGGCAGATCCATCACGTGAACATCGATAAGTTTTTCATTGAATCCGTATTCCTCAAGGCGGCGACGCAACTCTTTGGCTATCGCTTCGTTGCGCACTATGACGCCAAATGGTTCCCCAGAATCGGTGAGGCCCAGTGCTGTCTGGTGCAGCAGGCCACGCATCTCCGCATCTTCATTGCTCGGCGCGAACGCGGGATCGAGAACACAATCGGGGATTACGCGGTCGAATCCCGCACGATTTTCTTGCATCACGCGAGCAACGATCTGATCACTGCGGTGAACATCTTCATCAGAATTAAGTGCTTGCGGTGCGTCCTCGGGAAGATCCACCAAGGTCACTTCCATGCCAGGAGGGGATAGGCGGTTGTAACGCTCTTGGCGGCGAATGAGTTCTTCGCGACCTACATGGATAGGGGTTACGGCTAATACGCGCACGTGCTTCTCCTTTGTCCGTTGCGGTTTGTGTTGGAAG
>DKME01000109.1:4915-20643 GCA_002469525.1 Actinobacteria bacterium UBA7422 | reverse complement strand
TAGGAGATCTGGTTGTATCAAGCGTGCACCCTTTTCTTCCAGATCGGAGCGACCAAGGGGAGCGAAGTCGCTATCCCCGATTGGGTTCGGCACGTGGGCGGAAAAAACCTCACCATTGGTTAATTCAATGCGCACGCGTGCTGCCCTGCTGTGGGGAAGGAGATTGCTCAACTCGGGATCGTTGTGTACCTGAACTCGCTCAGCCAGTTGCGCAATGTCGGGATCACTGCGCTCGTGGGCACCGTGTTGACGTGGAGTCACTTCGCCGCTGCGCAGAGCAACCGCAATAACAAAAGGAATAGAAAACATGGCGCTGAGCCGGGATGCGGGTTGTTGATGGTTCAGGCCGGCGGCAAGGTAATGGGTGTAGACATCGATGCTGAGAACATTGTCCGCAGACAGGGTAGCCAACTTGGGGTGCTGCGTGCGCACCTGAAGCATCGCGTCAATGGGCGGGTGGGTGAAAGCGCAGGCGGCGTGAATTTTGAAATAGTTGCTCTCGCAGTCCCAACGCGATCCAAGTGAGTCGGTGAGATAACTAGAATCCCATGTCCCAAGAATGCTGCCGAGGGTGTCGTTTGCGGTACCGGTATTACTTGCAATACCGGCGGCCGCTAGATAGGCGGAAGCGATGCCGGACAAAGCGCTTGCTCCCATCCACGAGTTACGAACAAGGTTGCCGTCGATCGCACTAGAAAAATGCCCCGCAATGGCCATGCCACTTCCGTGATCGATGGCAGCCGCCGTTGCGCTTGCATCAAGACCGAGTAAACGAGCGCAACCGGCGGCTGCGGCCGCGACTCCCCAGTTTCCGTGCGGGTGAACGCCCGGTGCAAGCGAGGTGGCGCGACCAAAACGCGCGGCAACCTCGTACCCGGCCGCAACAGCGGTAGCGCAATCGATTCCGCGAGAGCCGTGAGCGAACGCCAAAGCCATCACAGCAGGTATCACGTGGGCCGCGGGGTGGCCTTTGGCGAACTTATTGCCTTCATCTTGCTCTAGAGCGACACCGGTGGCTCCCATGATCCAGGCGCTGACTTCCGCCGAAGTCATGACGCTCGTTCCGGGGATCGGTGCCGGGCCGGAGGGCGTGGGCCATACCTTGATCAGTTCGGAGTATTCGGGCAGTTGCGCACCGGCGGAAGCGACCGTGAGGTAGTCCGCCCAGATCAATTGATGTCGCTGCTGAACCGTGGTGGGTAGATCGCCCCACGTGAGATTTGACACCCACGATCCCAAGTGGTTGATAGCCGTTGACGTGGGTTCGTGCATTACAAACCTAGATAGGCACGCCGGACCCGGTCATCGTCGAGTAAGTGTGAGCCTTTTCCCTCGAAAGCAATGGCACCCGACTCGATAACGTAAGCACGATCGCTGATTGCCAATGTTGCGGCAGCGTTCTGTTCAACGATTAATACTGTGACTCCGGTGTTGCGAATGATTTGAACGGCTTCTAAAACCTGACTCACCAATTTAGGGGCGAGCCCAATGCTGGGTTCGTCGAGCATGAGTAACTTTGGTCGAGCCATAAGTGCGCGCCCAACGGCAAGCATTTGTTGCTGCCCCCCGCTCATGGTTTCCGTGCGCTGTTTGCGACGTTCACTGAGAATGGGAAACAAATCGAGAACCTCAGACATGGCGGCGGTTCGCTGCGAACTTGATGTGGTCCAGGCGCCCATATGCAGGTTCTCTTCAACGGTCAGAGTGCCAAAGAGTTCACGACCCTCGGCCACTTGGACCAGACCCATGCCCACGCGCTTGTCGCTGCGCAGACCGGTGATGTCTTGACCTTCGAATGTGACCGAGCCGCCCCGAGCAGGGACAAGCCCGGAAATGACGCGCAGGGTTGTTGTTTTGCCGGCACCGTTAGCGCCCAGTAGCGCAACAATCTCGCCTTTATCTACGGTGAAATTGACCCCGTGCAGTATTTGCAGCGAACCGTAGCCGGCTTGAATGTCACTTAGAGTCAACATTTGTAACCTCATCTCCGAGGTAGGCCTCGATAACTTCTGGATTCGCAACAACTTCAGAGGGAGTGCCGTAGGCGAGGGTTTCGCCGTGGTTGAGCACGAGAACGCGATCAGACAGTGCCATAACAGCTTGCATCACGTGTTCCACGAAAAGAAGAGTGACACCGTTATCGCGGATTGACAGAAGAAGATCAATGACCGGTTGCCTTTCGGTGGGTACGAGGCCAGCAAGAACCTCATCAAGCAAGAGCACTTTCGGGTGCAAAGCCATTGCTCGGGCCAGTTCGAGCCTTTTCAGCCCAGCGGTTGGAAGATCTTTAGAGGTTCTGGTGGCGTAGTGATCAAGGCCTACCCGTTGCAGAATCTCCCACGCCTGCGCCATGGCATCGCGCTCTTTCGCACCTCGAGCGGCTGCTGCTACGGCTACATTTTCCAACACTGTCATCGAACCAAAAGGTCGCATAAGTTGAAAGGTGCGAACCATGCCGGCACGGGCCAATTTGGCGTCTGACCATGAGGTGACATTTTCGGATTGGTAGTGCACGGTGCCGGTGCTCGGCGGAAACATGCCGGCCATGCAGTTGAAGAGTGTCGTTTTTCCCGCGCCGTTTGGCCCGATAATCCCGAGGACTTCCCCGGGTTCGACGTTAAAGGAAACATTATGAACGGCCCGCAGGCCTCCAAAGGATTTCCCGAGATGTTCCACCGAAACGATAGGGCTCATTTGCGTGTCACCTTGTCCTTGATGGAGCCAAAGATCCCTTTAGGAAGGAAGAGGATCACGAGGATGATCAATACTGCGTACAACATGACATCAAGGCCGGACTGTCCTTGCAAGAAGTCTAGGAACGGTGGCGGGTTACGCAGGATCGCCGCGGTGATGTCATTGAGTGGTGCCAGCAAAACAGACCCAACGAGCGGACCCCAAATGGTACCGACGCCACCGACAACCGGAATCAAAATTGCTTCGATGGAACGGTAAGCACCGAAAGCAAGTTCTGGGTCAATGAACAAATAAAACTGGGTGTAGAAAACACCAGCAACTGCACCAATCGAGGCGCTTATCGCAATAACTTTAAGTTTGTATCGCAGCACGGGTATTCCTATGGAAGAAGCTGCCTCTTCATCTTCACGAATTGCCACGGCAAATTGGCCTGTTTTGGACCGAGCAAACATGATGGTGGCAAGGAGGCAACCGGTGAGCAAAATCAAACCAAGCCAGAAGTAGTTGGGGCTTCCGGCAGGAAATTGCATGAGCCACCAACTCGAGCCCTTGATCAGTGGGACGTTGTAGCCAACAGCGGCATTCACGGCTTGCGAACTTTGCACAATGATTCTCAGCATTTCTGCAAACGCAAATGTGGCGAGCGCAAAATATGTTCCTTTGAGTTTGTACCGAAAGCACAGCCATCCCACGATCACTCCATAGATCGCCGCGACTGCCATTCCGACAACCATTCCAATCCACGGGCTGATGCCGAAATTCACCAGCAGGATCGAGGAACTATAAGCGCCGAGACCAAAATAGGCTGCGTGGCCGAAGGAAAACATTCCTCCGAAACCGCTCATGATATTCCACGAAAGTCCGAGCATGGCAAAAATCAGGATTCGAATGGCTACCGACTCTTGCCCTGATTCCAATAGGAGCGGGAGCGGCACAACAGCGGCGACAATAATTACCAAGGCAACCATGTTGCCGTCGAAGAATTTCTTCTTGTGAAGCGGCGAAGGAACAGTCTGAATCAAGGTCTCGGACATGATCAATCCTCAGGAATTATTGGAGAACAGGCCTTGCGGGCGCAAGAACAGGATTAGGACGAAAACTATGAAGACTCCTAGAAGATTGCTCTGATCAGGGAAAAGGATTCCGCCGAATTGTTCAGCAAGACCAACGATTAGACCACCAAACAAAGCTCCGAGCACCTTTCCTAGACCACCTAAAACAACGATCACAAACGCGGTGATGTTGAAAACCTCACCAGCGACAGGCGTAATCGAGACGATGGGTGCTACCAAAGTGCCCGCGGCACCGGCGCAGGCCGCTCCAATGGCAAATGTGATGACGTAGATCCTGCTCGTGTTGATCCCAACTAATCGTGCACCGGTGGGATTGGAGGCCACGGCCCTAATTGCTGTTCCGGTGGGGGTTCGTTGCAGCATGATGAACAACAGAATTGCGAGGAGCATAGCGCCGAAAAAGGCAATCAATCGAGATTGCGTAGCCACTGCGCCAAAAATGTTGTAAACGGTCTCCGACCCCGTACGAACAGATTGGGGGTTACCGCTGAAGGCTAAAAGCAGACCGTTTTCGATCAACAGACCGAGGGCCAAGGTCAGCAAGAGTGTGTTGGCGTGTTGCTCGCCCATACTCCGGTTGATGATCACTTTTTGAATCAAAGCGCCGAACAAGAAAAGAACTGGAACACTAATGACTAGCGTGAGGTAAGGATTCCACCCGAGGTTGCTCGACACCACGTAGGTGACATACATGCCTAGGGTGACGAGGGCGCCCTGGGCAAAGTTGATCACGTGAAGCACGCCGAAGATCAAGGTCAACCCGAGGGCTACAAGTCCGTACACCCCGCCGGCAAGCAGTCCAGATACGAGGGCCTGCGTGAGTACAAGACTGCTGCCATCGGTTCGGAGATACGCGATGAAGAAAACGCCGAGCGCAATAGCGAGGGTGACGAGCACCGGTTTGGCATTTGGTGGAAGCTGCCGACGGGTCCTCATAGGTGGCGCGAGCGAGGTGTCGTTTAAGGCTTTCGTGTCAGTGTCTGACATTTTTGCCGTCCCTGCCTTTCATTCGAATCAATCGAAGGTGCTTTGATGGGGGGTCAGCACGAGTGTGCTGACCCCCCATCACGCAACATTGAAGTTATCGAACAACGTGCTAATTGAAACGTGGTGCGTTTTCAGCCACGTTCTCTGGTAAGACCTGCACGATGGCGTCGTCTTGGACCTGCATGACGATTGGGCTTCCGTTGATGTTCTCACCGGTCTCATCGAATTGAATGGGACCAACTGTTGCCAAGATGGAATCGAGATTCGTGTCGGCAATAGCGTCACGCAACGCGGCGGGATCTTCAGAGCAGGAAGTTTCCAGTGCATTTGCGATCACACGCACGGCTTCATAGGAGTGAGTAGCCGACGTCTTCATTTCCTCGCCGTAAGACTCTGCGAAACGGTTCGCAAGGTCGACGGTGACGGGGTTGGTCACGTCAAGGTGATAGTTCACATTGAAGAAACCTTCACCTGCTCCGGCGACATCGGCTGGGAAGCTGGGGTTGTCAAAAGCACCCTGCGCGATACCGTAAATGAGCTTGGCGCCGGGATCAACCGCACTAATTGCCTCGGTAGCCAGCACACCGTCACCGTAGTAACCGGTGACCACGATGACATCAGGAGCAGCATCCTTCACCTTGGTCATATCGGTGGTGAGATCGGTGACTCCGAAAGCATCGTAAGAGATGACCGGATCAACGGTCCAGCCATTGGCTTCGGCTGCAGTCTTGAATGCTTCGTAGACGCTCGTTCCAAATGCTGACTGCTCGTGCAACATGGCGATCTTGGAGACTTCAATGCCCTCGGCATCGGTGAGTTCCTTCAGGAATTTAGCTCCCTGAGATCCCATAGCCGAAGCATTAGGTTGAATGCGGAATGTGTTGGTGTAACCCTGAGTCAGGATTTCATCAGCTACGGCAACGTCAATGACGAAGGGAATTCCATTGCGCTCGGCAACCGTAGCAATATTGGAAGCGACCGCTGATTGATAAGGACCCACGAGCGCGATGACACCTTCCTGGATCAACCGCTCAGCTTCAGACTGGCCAACCTCGGGTGTTCCGGTGCTGTCAGCACTAAGTATTTCAATCTGAGCGCCGTCGAGACAGGAAATCCCTCCCGCGGCGTTTATGTCGGCAGCGGCTAGCTGCGCACCTGCGTCCATTTGGAGCCCGTCAGCTGCCAATCCACCTGTGAGCGGGTGAATCGAGCCTATTTTGATGACGTCGACCGATGCTGCTTCCTCGGTAGTCGTCTCTTCTGCAGAAGCAGTTGCTGTTTCTGCACTTGCGTCACTGTCAGCATCACTCTCCGAGGAGCACGCTGCAAGGACTAGGGCAAGACTGGCTAGTCCTACCGCAATTTTTGGAGTCCTCATTTTTTCCTTACCCCTTTCATCATGCAGCTATCTGCCGCAATCAACGACCTGTATAAAGGAAACTCGCTCCATGAAACACTGTGGAACTGTTCCGCTCAACGGTACATACCGCCATGAAAGGGAGTTTGGCACAGTGATACAAACCTGTCAATGGAATAATGAACGATGAAACACGATTGTTATCAACGATTTGTTGCGGAAGCATTGCAAGTATCGCCAAAATCTGACATGCTTAAAACATTCCGCTCAGCGAAACAATAAGTCAAAGGGCTCCTTTCGCCTAGACGTAGGTGGGGTTGAGCCTGCTGCGAAAATTTCACACCAACGGTTCGTTCCTAGCGAGAAAGGAAAGCAATGGCGATCGTCACGAGTACCAATGTGAAAAACACTGCAAGCGGCGTGCGATCGAGTGGGGCTGAAGGCGCGAACCGAGTTGCGGACGTTCTACTTCTTTTCCTCGGTGAAGACGACGACCTAGGAGTAACCCAAATCGCGCGGGCACTCGATCAATCAAAGGCGGTCATTCACCGTGTTTTGCAAAGCATGCTTTCTCGCCAGTTGCTCGTGCAAGATCCCGCCACCCGCTCCTATCGCCTCGGCCCGGGAGCTGCTGCCCTTGGTGCGCGGGCGCTTCGTGACTGTGACCTGCGGGTGGTGGCAGAGCCAATTTTGCGCGATTTGCGCGATCAGACCGAGGAGACAACGACACTGTCCCAACGCATGGGCTTAGATCGCGCGTACATCGTGCAGTTTCCCAGTCCACAGGAAATCAAGATGCTAGTGGAGATTGGCCGAAGGTTCCCACTGCACGCAGGGTCGTCGAGCAAAGTGATTTTGTCGTATTTAGATGAACCGGACGTTGACACCGTTGTTCAGGGAGCATTAGAACGATTGACCCCTAACACGGTTATTGACCCGCAGGATTTATTGCGCGAATTACAGGTTGCTAAGGAACGCGGTTACGCCGTTTCTCGCGGTGAACGTCAGCCGGGGGCCGGTGCCGTCGCCGCACCCGTTTTCGATCACGCCGATCGAGTTATTGGAGCAATTTCTGTGTGTGGTCCACAGCAGCGATTCGATGAAAAGACAGTGGTCCGCTTAATCCCGCTGGTCTGTGACGCTGCCCAAAGAATCTCTGAGGGCATGGGCTGGCAACCGCGAGTAAAGGGGAAAAATGTCGGACTCAGCTAGCTCGATGCAGGCTCTCGAGGGCGTTAAGGTCCTTGACGCTGCAACACTTTTTGCAGGCCCGATGGCTGCAACAATGTTGGGAGATTACGGAGCAGAGGTCCTGAAAATCGAGCATCCCACCAAAGCCGATCCGGTGCGCTGGCACGGCGCCAGCAAAGACGGAATCGGACTGTGGTGGAAAATGATTGGCCGAAACAAGAAAGCCATGACCCTTTACCTCGGATCACCCGAAGGTCAAGAGATTTTGCGGGAACTTATCAAGGACGTTGACGTCCTCATTGAGAACTTTCGCCCCGGGACTTTGGAAAGGTGGGGACTTGCTCCCGAGACCCTCCACGAAATAAATCCAGGACTCGTTATTGCGCGCGTTACCGGCTTTGGACAATTTGGTCCCTACTCGGGGAGAGCGGGCTTTGGTACCTTGGCTGAGGCTATGAGTGGTTTTGCAGCGATAACCGGCGAACCCGATGGCCCCCCCACCCTGCCACCCTTTGGTTTGGCAGATGGAATCGCGGCGCTTACCACCGCCTACGCGATCATGGTCGCATTGAAAGCGCGAGAAAAAACCGGACGGGGTCAGGTCGTTGACCTTGCTATCATTGAACCGATTTTGACGGTCCTGGGTCCCCAACTAATTGCTTATGACCAACTAGGAACCTTGCAGCAGCGAACCGGAAATCGCTCGAGCAGTAACGCGCCTAGAAACACGTACAAAACCCGCGATGGCTCGTGGGTTGCCGTGTCCACGAGCGCGCACAGCATTGCTGAACGAGTTATGCGTTTAGTGGGACGCCCTGAATTCATCGATGAACCGTGGTTTTCCAGCGGTGCCGAACGCGCCAAGCATGCCGATGAACTAGATGCAGCAGTGGGCAGTTGGATCGCCGAGCGAGATCGTGACGAGGTTTTGCGCGCCTTCGAAGAAGCCGATGCCGCGGTCGCACCGATCTATAACGCGAAAGACGTTTTGGAAGATCCGCAGTTCAATGCACTCGGCACGATCAAAACGATTGACGATGCCGACTTCGGCCCCGTTCGAATGCAGAATGTTCTATTCCGATTGAACGAGACGCCCGGAGAAATCAGACACACCGGACTATCCCAGGGCCATGACACCGAAGAGGTTCTGCGCGCGCTTGGGAAAAGTACCGAGGAGATCGGTCGATTACGTGATGCAGGTGTGGTGTGACCGGTACAGCCCTGTGGCGAAGTTGGCTTTACGTCCCGGGGGATCGGATCGATGTAATCGACAAAGCGCTTGTCAGCGAAGCGGACTGCGTGATTATTGATCTTGAAGATTCAGTGCATGCGAATAACAAAGAGATAGCTCTCAGCCATGCGTGCACCGTGATCGCACGTAATCCAGATGCCCCCATCGTGGTCCGAATTAACGCGGTGGGAACCCCGTGGCATGACAAAGAAGTAGTGGAACTTTCCCGTGCACAGGTTCAACACGTGCGCGTTCCTAAGTGTGAGTCCGCGGTGGAGGTCAGGAAAGTATCCGAGTCCTTAGGCGAAAATTGCCGCCTTCACCTTCTGATTGAGTCCGCAAAGGGACTGCAGGCGAGTGACGACCTCGCTGCCGCCAGTGAAACAGTTGGTTCACTCGGATTGGGAGAGGCTGATCTTCGAGCCGATCTGGGAATCACCGAGGACACGTACCTCAGTTACGCCAGAGGTCGGGTTGTTGCGTCCAGCCGCGCTGCAGGGCTGGGCGCGCCCCCGCAGAGTGTTTTTGTCGACCTGAAAGACGACACGGGATTGCGGCAATCAACGGAACACGCACGCGCAGCCGGGTTTTTTGGTAGGAGTGTGATTCACCCGTGTCAGATACAGATTGTCAACGAAATTTTTACCCCACACTCATCTGACGTAGCGCGCGCTCGTGAAATTACTGAGTCATTTCATGAAAGCGCATCAAAGTCTTCATCCGTTCTGGTTCTCGAAGACGGACGTTTCATTGATCCGGCGATCGTGAAAAGTGCTCAACGCGTCATGGATCTCGCTGCCATCTACGGAGTTACTGAACCCACAACTTCCACAAAGGAGGATCACCATGACTAGCACCCGCGCGCTCATTGATGCGATTTCAGGGGGAACCCGAGTTGTTGATTTAGCCCAACCGATGCATGCGGGCATGCCGACGTCCCCGAACCACCCGGGTTTTCGTTTGTCCTACTTGCGCCGGCACGGTGACATGGTGCGACCCGATGGCGCCTCCGCGGCAAATGAAATCATTGTGACCGGCGGGCACGTTGGAACGCACACGGATGCGCTGGCGCACGTCTCCTTCAAGGGATACCTCCACGGTGACGTACCGGTAACGGAAGCATTTCAAAACGGCCGCTTCATCTCCCACGGGATTGATCAGTTCACACCGCTGGTAACCCGTGGAATTTTCCTTGATATTCCAGCGACGTTGAATCAGGAGATCCTGCCTGCTGGTTACCCGATCGAGGTCGCTGACCTTGAACGTGCGTGTGAGCGTGCGCAGGTTGAAATCAAGCCACGTGACGCTGTGATTGTTCGGACCGGCTGGGGCCAGCATTTTTCCGGGGATCATGACGCGTATCTAGGTCAAGTCCACGGGGTTCCCGGACCTACCGCATCAGCCGCGCGATGGCTCGCAGACAAAGGCATCTCTGTCACCGGCGCTGACAGCACAGCCTATGAACACATCCCAGCAGGCAAAGGCCACAGTGAGCTACCAGCTCACAACGTTCTGCTCGTGGAGTCAGGCATCAACATCATCGAGCACATGGGACTTGAGCAAGCCAGCAAAGAGAAACTCACGGAGTTCATGTTTGTTCTCGCCCCCCTCAACATTCTCGGTGGGACGGGTTCTCCTACCAGGCCCATCGCTGTTCTCGGAGACAACGGCTCATGAGTAACGCGCCCACCCTCGCCCAGCAGATTGCTCAACTCGCGCAGCGCGTCTCAGTTGATGGTCTTAGCCCCCAGGTGCGAGAAGCGACAGCACAACGAGTGACCGATGCCCTGGGAAATGCCTTAGGTGCCGCCCACCTTCCCGTTGTCGACCAAATGCGGGCAGTTGTGTCCGGGTGGGGAGGGAACCCGCAGGCGAGTGTTGTTGGCGGACCTGCAACGGCGGCACCGAATGCAGCCCTTTTAAACGGCACGATGGCGCACGCCCTTGATTTTGATGACACCCACCTTCCAAGCGTGCTACACCCCAGTGCATCTGTTGTCCCCGCCGCTCTCGCTGCCGCGGAACTCAGCGGTGCCAGCGGGCCGGAGTTATTAGATGCCATTGCCGTGGGAATTGAGGTGACCTGCCGGCTGGGAATGGCAGGGTACGACCAGGAACTGGGCAACTCGGTGTTCTTTGAGTACGGACTTCATGCAACATCCATCACGGGAACAATCGGATCAGCGGTCGCCTGTTCAATGCTGCTGTCGGATTCCATTGACGCCACGATGTCGGCTATCGGGATTTCGGCCAGCATGGGCGCGGGACTGCTGGAGGCCAATCGAACGGGTGGGACGGTGAAGAGAATTCACTGTGGTTGGGCCGCCCACGGTGGAGTCGTTGCTGCCCAAAGTGCCACTGCCGGTGTGACCGGCCCACCGACCATACTCGAGGGACGATTCGGTTTCCTGCAAGCATTTCTACGAGATCGGGTTGATCTGTCAGCGATCTCAGATGGCCTAGGTGACCAGTGGGCTGTGGAGCGCCTATTCATTAAGCCCTACCCCTGCAATCACTTCACCCACTCAGGCATTGACGCAGCCCGAGCAATGAAAGCGCGCGGTGTTGATCCCGATTCAATTATCGCATTGACCCTCGGTCTTCCCACACCCGTTTTGCGTACGATCGCTGAACCGGCCAATGAAAAAGCCAGTCCTCGTTCCGGGTATCACGCAGCTTTCAGCGGACCTTTCACCGTGGCAAGTGCTTTCTATGCCGACAACGGGCTTGGACTTTTTCACGAAGATTTCACCGATGAATCCGCGTCTGATCCACGCCGATTGGCGTTGGCGGCCAAAGTCAGCTGCGAAGCCAACGCCGAATGCGATGCGATATTTCCCTACCAGTTCCCTGCGATTCTCACGGCCACTCTCGCTGATGGCTCCCAAGTGATCGAGAAAGTTCTTGCCAATAGAGGAGGTCCGGACAACCCGCTATCTGCCGAGGAATTAGCAACAAAGTTCACACTCAACGCGCACCAATCCATCAACGAGAGCCGTGCCCAGGAACTTGCTCACACGATAACGGGACTTGTTACCGGTGAAACCACACCTCGATCCGTGGGCAAGTTGCTAAGTGGTGAGCCCAGATGACCGCAGGTGAAAACGATCTGGCGAGCGCACACGCTCCCGGCTGCACGGTCGTCGTCGGCGCAGCGGGGGATTTGGGCGCGGTAATTTCCCGCAGACTTGCCCGCGAAGGTCACTCACTCGTTCTTGTTGGCCGGGGCCGGGAGCCTTTAGAAGAACTCCACGCGCACGTACCTGACTCGCGCGTGATCACCTGCGATGTCACACAAGACGATGACGTGGCACGGCTTGCCGCGCACACTGGTCCGGTGCGAATGCTCGTGTATACCCCCGCCGCTCCTACCGCGGGAGGAATCGATCACGCATCACCGGAAGCGATTCTTGCGGCGGTTGACGTCAAAGTGGGCGGACTGTTGCGATGCCTGCGCTCGCTACAACCCGCTGCGGGCCCTGACCTGGCGCCGGTCGTTGTAATCGGTGGGAACCTCGCTTTCGACCCGATCCCCGATGCCGCCACCAGTGGGATCGCCAACGCAGCGCAGGCCAACGCTGTGCGTCAACTGCAGGAGACTCTTCCGCACGCCGGTTGGCGAATTCACGTGGTCGCGCCAGGTCCGGTCGAGACACCGAGGTGGGATGCTCTCGCTGCGGCTGAGGCAGAGCGTCGCGGAGTCGCGGTGGAAGAAATCCGAAAAAGTGCGACAGCTAAAAGTCCTTTGGGAAGACTCACGACCACTGAGGAAGTTGCCTGGGCGGTTGCCGCTCTGGCCGATCCGCACGCCGGTGCTCTTCATGGATCGACTCTGTTGCTCGATACAGGACGTCGCCGTGCAATTCCGTAACCAAGGTGCCTGCCTTGCATTTAGCCATCCCCATCAAAGGAGTGTGTAGTGGAATTTCTCGTGAACATTGAAATCAACTGGCCACCAGATGCAGATCCAGCCGAAAAGGAGCGTCTCTTTGCCGCCGAGTTGCTGCGTGGCCAGGAGCTGGCGCGTCAGGGGTACCAGCGCCGGCTCTGGCGTGTTCCGGGTCGGTGGGCTAACTGGGCGCTCTGGGAAGTGAAAGATGCAACCGAACTTCACGAAAAAATTTCGTCGTTGCCTCTTTACCCCTGGATGGACGTCACCGTTCACGCACTCGCCCAACATGTCAATGACCCCAAACTGTTAGGGATCGTTCCGGAGGGAGAAGAAGAGTGACAGATCCGGAGAGTGCTGAGATCATGATCGACACGTTTCTGCAACTTTGCGAGGACCGTCAACTCGATGAGGCCAGCACTTATCTCGCAGCCGACGTCGACATTATCTTTCCCGGTGACAGGCGTTATGCCGGTCTCCATGACATGGCGGCGGCATCCAAGGGTCGTTACGCGTGGGTTCGTAAAAATCGCATTCGCTATTTCGTTGCTGAACACACAAATGCGAACGGTGACCGCGAGCAGGTGGTAACAAGTATTGGCACCCTCTTTGGTGAAAACAATGACGGTACGGCATTCGCCGACGTCCGATATGTCGACATCTTCACCATCCGAAACGACCTTATTGTGCGGCAAGAAGTGTGGAACGACCTTGCAGAGAACGGCATCATCCATGTAACAAGTGAAGGGAAATAGAAGTGAATTTCGATAGAGTGATAACCAATGTCAAAGTGATTCGTCATGACTCAGCAGATCCCATTGATGCTGATATCGCAATCGCCGGTGGAAAGATCGTTGAGGTTGCTCCTGGTATTGATACCTCTGGTGCGACAGAAATTATCGATGGAAAAGGCCGGCTGGCATTCCCCGGAGTCGTGGACGCACACGAGCATTGGGGCATCTACAACCCTCTAGCTGAAGATGCAGCCACAGAGAGTCGGGCCTGCGCCCAGGGCGGGGTCACCTCAGCGATCACCTATATCCGAACGGGTCAGTACTACCTGAACAAAGGCGGTCCTTATTCGGAGTTCATGCCGGACGTTCTCTCGGCCTGTGATGGCCGCTCCTATGTTGACTATGCATTTCACCTCGCGCCCATGATGAGTAGCCACATTGATGAAATCCCCGAGATTATTTCGCGTGACGGGGTCACGAGTTTCAAAATTTTCATGTTCTATGGCAGCCACGGTCTACACGGTCGTTCAACGAGTCAAAATGATTTCCTGATGATCCCCGAAGGCGAGAGGTACGACCTCGCTCACTTCGAGTTCGTGATGCGCGGAATCCAGAAAGCTCGGGAAATGTATCCGGATCTTGCTAACGATATTTCATTGAGCCTGCACTGTGAAACAGCGGAAATCATGACGGCGTACACCAAAATTGTCGAGGAGTCAGGCCAATACACCGGGCTCGAGGCCTATCACCATTCGCGGCCACCTCACTCAGAAGGCCTTGCGATCACCATCGCGTCCTATCTCGCGCACGAGACGAACCTGCCCAACATCAATCTTTTGCATTTGACGAGCGCTAAAGCACTCGAAGCGGCAATGTTGATGCAACAGACTTTTCCGCACGTCAATTTCCGCAGGGAAGTAACCATTGGCCACCTTCTCGCTGATATTCACACCGCGAGTGGTCTCGGTGGCAAAGTGAATCCGCCGCTGCGACCCCGTGAGGACGTTGAAGCACTGTGGGATCACGTCATGAAGGGTGACATCGATTGGGTTGTCAGCGATCATGCGTGTTGCAAAGATGAAATGAAATTCGGTGAACCTCGCGACGATATTTTTGTAGCGAAATCCGGTTTTGGTGGCACCGAATACCTCCTCGCGGGAATGGTCACAGAAGGCTCAAAGCGTGGATTGGGGTACGACCGGATCGCCGCTCTTACCAGCCATAATCCTGCCGAGCGGTTTGGACTTCACACGAAAGGCGTCATCGCAGCCGGATACGACGCGGACATTGCGCTCGTTGATCCGAAGGTCACGTGGACCGTGCGGGCCGAGGATTCCGAGTCGGCGCAGGAGTACACCCCCTTTGAAGGATTCGAACTTACGGCCAAGGTCACTGATACTTTTGTTCGGGGAAACCACGTCCTCAGCGAGGGTCAAATTTCCGGAGTTCCGGTGGGCCAGTACCTTTCCCGACCCACTGAACGTTCCTAACAACGAGGGCGACTTCACCTCGCCTGTTGTGAGGTCAGCCGGGTCAGGCACACGATCCCGGAGTCGGCGGGGAAATTCGAGTTGCTGGCCTGGGGCCAATCGAATTCAAGGCACTGCGGTGCTGAGGTTGGGGTGTTGTTCGCATTGAGGGAAGCGAGCATGGTGTCAATCGCCCGCTGGCTGCGCCCGTACAGGGCAATCACGCTGGGGTTGGTGCGTTCGAGGATCGCGCGGGCGTAGTCGTCTACGGTTGGTTCCAGGGTGAACCGGTTCTCACCCCAGAGTTGCATGGCTGCCACGGCGTAGAGCTCGCGGTCGCCTTGGGTCCAGCTGCCGTCCACCCAGGTAAGAATCTGGTCTTGGTTGGTGGTGTTCTCCAGCAGCCATTGTTGAACGTCAATTGCCGTTGTGATTTTTTCTTCAATGGGATTTGGGGCGAACGCCCAGGCGTACGGGCTGAGGTAGTAAAGCCCAAGGTCGGTGCGCGAATTTTGTAGTAGTTGGAAGGTGCTCGCAACGACGACAAAAACAATAACCGATGAAACTGATTTATTGATTCCCATAAGTGATAGTGCAACGGCACCGATTGCAATGGGAATTCCAATGGCGAATGCCAGCGTTGGTTGGGTGAATCCGGTGGCCAATATCACCGCGATCCCTGCAAGTGCCATGGCTTTTGTTCTTGGTGAGTCCAGGGAAATCCGTTCAGCGAAGACGAGTGCGAAAGCGATCATGGCCGGTGGCCAGAGCATGGATTGATACATGGGTGCCTCCAACGCGATTCCACCCATGAGGGGGGAGAACACCAACATGAAGGTCACGCTGACACTGGAGAGCACAAGTGCAAGCCGGTAGGGAGCACTTGATTTATCTCGCCACCAGGCTGTAATCGTGATGAGTAGGACGGCGAAGGGGACCAGCAGGGAAATATCTCGCAACCACACCAAATCACTACTGGCGAAATCGCTGAGGTTCATTTCCCGCGTTGAGTTGAATGTGTCAAACCAACTTAGTCCGGGAAATATTTGGGTACCAATCCCTATGAAGAGCGCAAAAGTAACGGCTGCCGCTATTCCCGCTTG
>DKME01000109.1:0-4853 GCA_002469525.1 Actinobacteria bacterium UBA7422 | reverse complement strand
ACCAGGATCGCGCCGGCGGGGTTGACCTGGGCGCTCCACCCAACAACCATTCCACCGGCAATCGTTGTCGTGAGGGTGCTGTGCAGGGCGAGGGCGATCCCTGCCGTTGTTGCAGCCAAGATAAAACCGGTGAGATACGGATTACCCAAATAGCTCAAGATCACTGTGCTGGAAGCGGCCGCGGTTGTGAGGAAAATTCTGGTAGTGAAGTTGGTTTTGGTGATTTTGAGCAGAATCACATAGATACCGGTCACCGTCACCGCTAGGAGCACAAGGCGGTAAAGAAAAAACCCAATGTCGGGGCTGACAATCGAATACAACGCGTGCAACGGGGCTATATAACCCAGGCGGGTCCAGTAGTAGGAATCAAATGGTGCGCGGTCGGTTATCTGGTCACCGAAAATTGCGAGGGATGTGTAGAAACTGGAATCGGGGGTGTCCAGTCCGGTCCACGTACGGGCGGCGAGTGCGACAAAGATCGTGATTGCGGCAATGGATATGGCGTGCCTTGTTGTTTCGCTGCGTGTTGAACGATTGCGTAGTGCGGTGCCGGTCATTGTTCGAGTGGGTCTTCACCGGGGCCGTATTTTGGTGAGTCGTAGATCACGGTGAATTCGGGTAGGACGGGGCCACCGTCAATCACGTTTTGATTTGCAGCTGCTACATCCATCCCCTGAAATCCTTGGTCGCCGGGGTTACCTTCAACGGGGTAGCCGTTGTTCTCCCAGTCCGCAAGGCTGTCAATCTGATTCACCGTTGCCCGGCCGGCGCCAAGGGCTATTCCGATGGCAAACAGCGTGGAAACCGCAACTTTGTAGCGCTTGGGGTTGGCGAGGAGTGCACTTGCCAGTATCCACACCACCGCGACCGTAATGATTGCTTGCGAGGCAATGAACTGCCGGGGAAGGATCCAGTAACTCTGGGAGAGGGACAGGGCCGCAAACAGGATCGACATGGCGATCATGACCAGAACCAGGAGCGTGCCGGCAGCAAGTTGCCTTTCCAGGCGCGCACGGTCGGTGGTGTGAACTAGGCCTTGCCACAGGGTGAACACGATCAGGGCGCCGAGGAAAATCAATCCGATTAGTTGCGGGGCGGTGACCGAGTCTATGAGTGGGCGGATTATTAACCAAGGGTCTCGGCTGAAGGTGGGGCTGCCGCGCAGCCAGGTGAAAGCACTGATGGTGACACCCACAACGACCGAGGTGATTTGAACGGGCACATTAATAAACGCGATGAGCCGTGGTTTTTCGCCGTTGAGCCGGGCGATCAGGTAGGCCGTGATTGTGATCACGGGGAGGTAGAGCAAGTAGTAGGGCATCATGAGCGCCCCCCACACCATGCTGCCCCAGATCAGCACGCGCATGCCAGTTGTTGTTCGGGTTTGCATGTCGGTGGAGAAGTAGGCCAGAGCTGCCATTGCAGAAGCCGCCATGGGCATATAGGGACGGGCTTCTCCGGCGAAGTACATCAAGTTGGGTTGGGCCAGTAGTAACAGGAATGCAGCGGCGATAGCAATCGGGCCAAGATTCTTTCGGCGCAAGAACAGAGCCGCACTAAAAAGTAACAGGGCGGCGCTGAGCAAACTTGGCAGGCGCATCATGAATAAATTCGCGCCAAAAGTTTTCAGCAGCGCGAAGTCCAGCATCATGTAAAACCCGGTTTGACCGTGATTTATGTTGGTAGTGCTGGTCTGAACCGCGCCCCAGGCATCACCGATTGAGTCGAAACCACCGAACACAAAATGCAAGTATTCGTCCAACCACAGCGGTCGACCCCACGAGGAATACAGCGCCAAGATCACCAGGGCGAGCAAGGTGAGCAGGGTGAGTAAGACTTTGTCGCGGGTAGTCAGGGTTTTAGTGTTTTTTATGTTCATGTGCGGGTTATGCGTCCTGCATCCGCGCGCCCGGACATCGTTGCGGCGTAGAGCACGAGGGCGCTGGTGAGGGCAACAAATGCGATCAACACAACACCTGCGGCACCAAATGCCACAGTGGTGGTCCAGCCCGGTGTTGAACTTTCGGTGAAAATTCGCAAGGCAACAACCGTGATCACAGCGATGATCGACACGATCGCTGCGAAAGCGGTGAGCACCGCCGCCCGCACCGCGATTCGCAATGAAAACGGTAGAGCGAACATCAGGCCGTAACCGATCAGGCCAGAGAAGTTCATACGGGACTTGCCCACCCGACGTGGATCCCGGTCGCAGGCAATGTCGGTGACCTTGCCGTTAATGCTGGCCAAGGTTCCGCTGAATGTCAGGTTCCACATTTTCGAATCAAGTTCGTCGTGCCACCAGACACCACTTGCGGCCGCGAAGTTCCCACTCGTGATTTTCATGCCGGTGAGTGTGCGGAAAATCCCACGGTAGATCAAGTAACCCAGGGAGAAACTGCGGTGCACACTGCGCTTGCCACGCTGAGCGCGAACCAAGTTCACTTCGCCACTCAATACCGGGGCAATGAGTTTGGCAATATCGACTGTTCGATCCTCGCCGTCGCCGTCCATGGTGACAACCGCGTCAAAGCCAGGGAGTTCGTCTTTGATCTCGCGCAAGGCCGCGGTCAGGCCGCGCTGGTGACCGAGCCGGGAGGTCGGGGTGAACAGGCGCACACGTGAATCTGTTTGCACCAGGGTGTTCAGGTCGGGGTCGGTGCCTTGGGAATCGTCTGCGATCAGGAACGACAGGTCGTGTTCGGGCAGGTGTCCGGTGGTTTCTGCGACAAGTTCAGCAATGGTCGAGCCCTCATGCAGGCTGGGAAGAACCACCAAAATCCGACTCACGAGGGACGACTTTACTTGGCCCACTCCGGTTTGTATCGCTGCATGAGGCGATCAATGGTTTCTAGGCCGACTACGTCGTTATTCCCTGAGATCAGGATCAGTTGCTTGGCGCGGACTTCAGGGGGAAGCAGCTGCAGGTTCGGGTACTCGTTGAGCCACGCTTCTTCGTTGGTGAACCACTCTCGCCGTTGATAGTCAACGAGTCCTTGGGCAGTTGAATCCATGCCGGAAAGGCCCGCCAGGATCCGGGTGCAGGCGTACATGCGCTGCCCGTCTTTGAGAACGGTGGGAAGCGTGTCGCCCGGCTCGAGGTAGACGCAACCCACCGGATTTGAGGCGATACTTTGATCCGAGGTGGCGCGAACTTCAGCCGGCCACCAGTAGTTGCGGTTCAGTTCGGTACTCGGCCACTGCTCGGGGCTCGTGTAGGTCATGGCGCGCGGCAATAGTCCATCAATGGAGATCAGGAACACAATGCCTACGACAGCGCCAACGCGGGCCGGGGTGAGTTTTGTTCTTGAGCGATCGATCTCCATGATTGCAAGGGGTGTACACACCACGATTGTGAGAATTACCGCGAAGAAGGTCATCTTTTGGGCGCCGTAGTTCGGGCCGGAACCGGAGTACCAGGTGCCCAGGGTTCCCAAGGCGAATGCGTAGGTGGCGATCAGCGCTAGCGGGGCGAATGCGAGCGCGGTTGCTGCGCGTGATCCCAGGCGGCGGTTTACGTTGATGAGTGCGAGCACCGCGGTCAGCAAAGCAAGGATTGAAAGAATTGGCGATGCTAACTCAGTGCCCCCAGAACTGTCGAGAACTTCAAGTGTCGGCATTAACGTATCGACGATCGCGTGCGCGCTGGCGCCAAGTGCACCGCCAAATGTTTCGGTGACGCCTGTTCCGCTCGCGGAGACGGCTCCGAGATCGAAAATGTAGGTCAGCGTGTTGACGGTTGCTTCCCAAACAAATACGAGGGTGATTAGTGTCGCCGCGATCGGGATCACCAGAGAGCGACGGTTGCCGGAATTGTTCATGAGCGCACGGGTCAGGTACACGATCAGTGCTGCATAAATCAGAATGCTGATCGGGATCAACGGGAACCACACAATTAAGAGGACCGCCGCAGCAACGCTGGTGAGTACGCGTGCGTGCGGGACGCTGGAGCCGACCAGGAATACCGAGATCCACAGTCCGGCGACAATGAAGGCGTACTGGAAGGTCAGGTGTCCTAGACCACTGACGGCAAAACTCGCGGCCATGATCACGATCGCAGCGGCCCAGATCACAGGTGCCGGGAACTTCAATCGCGTTTTGTCTGTGTTTTTTAATTTCGCTTCAACAAATGGCGCAAGAATAATGGGTGAAATAGCAGCGAGCCCGAACTGTAAGAACAGAATGCTGTTGGAGGCGACAAAGACCTGATTGACTCCACCGAATGCGAGTTGGGAAATCACCGCAAACGCGGTGGCTGCGAAAACCACGGCTAGTTGTAAGGGCCCACCCATGGGCACACCCTGATTAACCGGGTCACCTGACAAGAGTTGCCCACTGAAGTCCAGCCACTTGGCGTTGTCCTCGGCGTAGATCCGTTGAACAAAGTAACCGACAGCGGTCCACGGTCCAGCGTGACCAATGGCCAAAAGTCGGGAAATTATGATAAAAATGAAAGCGATGACAACGGGGGCACCAATTGCGATTGCTTGAATTTTGACACTTGCGCCCGGTCGCAGTTTCCGTGAGAAGAACGCTGCTATCGCAACGATCAGCAGGCTGGCCAATAATGCGAACTGCAGACTTGGCAGATCCCACAGGTTTCCCCGACGCACACTGACGTCAATGAGTGACCCGACAACGGCGGCTGAAGCAAAAATCCAGATGACGAGCCACGTGATTGACCGCACCCATATATAGGAGAGCACTGGGAGTGCCAGGAATGCGATCAAGAACGCAATGTTTCCCATGAGTCTCCGTTTGTTTGGCGGATCAGTTCTCGCAACGAATTTACGTGCTTACGGAGTCTAACGCTGCACCCCCAGAGTTTGGCTCTCCCCACATTTCGGTATGGCGTT
>DKME01000056.1:3313-8624 GCA_002469525.1 Actinobacteria bacterium UBA7422 | reverse complement strand
TGCGATTCACATTCCCAACTTTCCCAGGAAGCAGCGACTTAGGAAGCTAATACCTCGTCGAGAATTTCTTCAGCCTTGACTTCATTTGTCTTTTCAGCGAGTGCGAGTTCACTTACCAGAATCTGGCGGGCTTTTGCCAACATACGCTTTTCACCCGCGGAGAGTCCGCGGTCCTGCTCGCGGCGCCACAGATCTCGAACTACTTCAGCGACCTTAATCACGTCACCGGAGGACAGTTTTTCCAAGTTCGCCTTGTAACGACGGCTCCAGTTGGTGGGCTCTTCGGTATAAGGCTGGCGAAGAACACTGAAAACTCGATCAAGTCCTTCGGCGTCTACAACGTCTCGAACACCAACCAAGTCAACGTTGTCGGACGGAACTCGAACGGTGAGATCTCCCTGGGCCACACGAAGTACGAGATACTCGCGATCCTCGCCCTTAATCTTGCGCATTTCAACCGCTTCAATGAGTGCGGCCCCATGATGGGGGTACACAACTGTCTCGCCGACTTCAAAAGCCATATGGATGGGCCCCTTTCAGAGACGCCAACTTTACCACGGTGGCCGGTTTTCAGGTTCGGCAGTAACTGCCACTGCTGGGGCTATGAGGGAATGAGGAAATTCGTAGAGCGAATGACCTTCCCCGAGTCGATCCTTGTATCCTGCGACAGTGATTCGATCTTCAGTGAATTCCCGCCCACACCGCATCCGTTTCGCAGCCGTTGCTGCGGCAGGCCTGACCTTTGTCAGCCTTGGCCTCACCGGATGCTGGAACGGGAAAAACGCCGCGACCAACGTGCAATCAACCCAGCCTTCCGGCAATGGAAACCCCATGAAGGCGGGTGAGATGGTGGTCGACAACACAACGGTCGTCCAAGACGAGGCCGGCAACGCCACCGTTCTCATGAGAATCACGAACCAAGGGACAACGTCAGATACGTTGATTGCTGCGGTCCTTGCAGAACAACCCGCAGAAATCACTTCAGGTTCAGTTGAAATCGCTCCCGGTGAGTCGATCTCATTTGCATGGGATGCAATTCACTTTGTGAACCTGGCTGGCCTGAATGCTCCCATCAGTTCATATGTCCCGATTGGACTTCAGTTTGCAAATGCCGGCATCACAGGAACCGACATCATGGTGGTTCCACCAACGGGCATTTACGCCGACATCAAGCCATAATTCCGACGCACTAATTAATGTAGGCCGCGACGATCGCGGTCAAAATCGGAGCAACGATCAGGGCCGGCAACATGTCACCAACAGCCACCGATTTTATGCGCATAACGCGCAAGCCAACCCCGACTAACAAAACGCCTCCCGTTGCAGTGACAGAAGCGATCATGGCGCTGGAGAGAAACGGTCCCGCGAATACGGCAACAACCGTGAACAACCCCTGAACGATTCCAACAGAAATCGCTGACGCCATAACTCCCCACCCCAGAGATGCCGCAAATGCAATTGAAGCGAAACCATCGAGGGAAGCTTTAAGAGCCAACTGATCAATTCCAGTCCCAAGCCCGTCCGAGAGTGCACCCAGGATCGCAAGAGGGCCAATACAAAAAATCAAACTTGCGTCGACGAATCCTTCAATGAATCTCGCGCGACCGGCAGAACCTTCACCGCGTGAGAACTTCCCTTGAAGCCACCCACCGACTGACTCAAGTCGCGATTCAATTCGAAGAAATGACCCGATGATCCCTCCAATTATGAGCGATCCTAGAACGATCAAAAGGGTGGCAGATCCACCAACTTCGTCTATCCAATCTTGATCACGCAATGCAGCAATATTGAGTGCGGCGATCACCAGCACCAACATGCCAAGGGAATCGGTCACCACCGCTCGGGTGCGCTCGGGAAGCCTGTGACCTAGACCGACACCGATGAGTGAGCCAATTACTATGGCCGCGACGTTAATGATCGTGCCAAGGCCTACCACGTTTGAACCCTCACGGTGAAATCACGAACCGGAGGCTACCAAACTAAATATCGAATTTATATCCCAATCCGCGAACGGTATGAATATGAACGGGGTTAGAGGGGTCAATCTCAATTTTCGCTCGTAGCCGCTTGATATGCACGTCAAGTGTTTTGGTATCTCCTACGTAGTCAGCGCCCCATACTCGATCAATGAGCTGGTTTCGTGTCAGCACCCGGCCCGAATTTCGTACCAGAAATTCGAGGAGGTCAAACTCCTTGAGCGGCATGGTGATGTGCTCTCCCCGAACGGACACAACATGTCGTTCAATGTCAATTCGAACAGAACCCGACTCGACTGTTGGCGGCAATAATTCCTCAGGCTCGCCATGTCGTCGCAGTACGGCACGAACCCTGGCAAGAAGTTCACGAGATGAAAATGGTTTGGTTACGTAATCGTCAGCACCTAGTTCAAGCCCTACGACTTTGTCAACTTCCCCGTCTTTGGCTGTCAACATGATGATGGGGACGGTTGATTTCCCACGAATTATTCGGCAGACCTCCGTACCGGAGATTCCAGGTAACATCAAATCTAAAAGCACCAGATCCGGGCCGTGCTTGTCGAACTCGGTAATTGCAGTATTGCCGTCAGCTGCAATGAACACTTCATATCCTTCGCGCCGCAACATGAAAGACAATGCGTCGGAAAAAGAATCCTCGTCTTCGACAATCAGTACGCGCGTCAAGACTTTGCACCCTTCACAATCGTTAGCGGTTCAACGGTGAACTCACTGCTGGCACGATTGCCTTCAAGCATTGGGTCATACGAAGGCAATCGAAGTGTGAATGTTGAACCTGTCCCCACTTCAGACCACACGATTACTTCACCTCCGTGGTTTTGACACACATGTTTAACAATGGCTAATCCAAGACCGGTTCCACCTGTGCCACGTGAACGCGCTGGATCAATCCGGTAGAAGCGTTCAAAGATTCGGTCCAAGTCATGTGACGGGATTCCGATGCCGGCATCTTTAACCGAGATTTCCACGATCCCCTCAATCTCACGGGCAGTCACCGATACGCTGGTGTTTGCGGCTGAGTAACTGATCGCGTTTGTGAGCAGGTTGCGAAGTGCGGTGAGGAGTTGCCCCCGGTCCCCCAAAATGACGGACTCTTCGGGGCCACCTCGAATGATCTCGACGCCAAGTCCTCCGGCGAGTGTTCTTACTTCTTCGATCGCTCGATTAATCAGTTGATCGGTTTCAACTAATTCCGCTCGATTCATCGGGTCGTCACTTTGCAATCGGGAGAGATCAATTACGTCTTGAATTAGATTGCCCAAACGCTTTGCCTCAGCCTGCATTTTTTCAGCGAAGTGCTCAACCTGTTCCTTGTCGTCAGCTGCACTTAATACCGCCTCGGCAAGCAGCGACAGGGCGCCAACAGGAGTTTTCAATTCATGGCTAACGTTGGCAACAAAATCACGGCGCACTGCATCGACTCGGCGTTCCTCTGCCAAGTCGTCAATCAGTACCAATATTGCACCAGAGTTTAAGGGCGCGATCCGCACCTTCACTTCAAGTAATTCGCGACCCAATGGTGGACGGCGTACGCGAAGCACCTGCTCGCGCGGTGATCCGTCATTCGCGACCTTCATCACAATTTCAGCAATATCGGGGACCGCAACCGAACTGCGATTCACAATTCCGAGCGTGAGCGCGCGGGAGCTGGCCCGCAATACCGTTCCGTCCGGCGCCACAACCAGTGATGCCGAGGGAATAATTGAAAGGATTCGCACGATTTCTTCGGAGACGGCCGGGTAAATAGCGGCCGAGCGGGGGCTCTCACCGTCAAGCTCGCCTCTTCTTCGTAATGCCACGAGCGTAACCATACGGGTTTAAGTAGACAGCACTTCTCAAAAAGTGGCCAGACACGTGAAAGTTTGGACAAGGTTTCACTAACTGCACCTGGAATTTACCCAGCATTTGCTTGCCATTCACTTACCGTGCTCGCGCATCGAAATTATGGGCGTAGGCTAAGGGCAACAAGAGGAAAAGAGGCCGACATGCGCGAGGCGTATTACGAGCAGGTTGAAAACATCAACGCAGACTTAGTCGAAGTCACTCGACTCGTAGGTTCTGCTATGAACAGGGCAACCCAAGCATTGCTTGACGCAGATCTTCAGCTCGCCGAAGCCGTTATTGACTTCGACGCCAAAGTAGACATTCTCACCGCCAGCATTGACGAGCGCTGCTTTGAACTAATTGCACTTCAAGCTCCAGTAGCCACAGACCTTCGGGTCCTTCTTGGTGCAATGCGGATTTCCAGCTCCCTTGAGCGCATGGGTGATCTCGCCGAACATGTTGCCAAGCAGGCCCGGATGCGCCACCCTAAAGTTGCGGCTCCCCAATCCGTTCGCGGAACATTCGCCGAAATGGGTGGTTTGGCCGAAGCAATTGTTTCCAAGACCGGATCAGTAATTGCAACCAAAGATGTCAGCTTATGTGCCGATATTGCTCGTCACGATGAGGAAATGGACCGTCTTCACCGTGAACTTTTCACCATTGTGCTCTCACCCACCTGGAAGTATGGGGTTGAAGAAGCCATTGACGTAACCCTGCTCTCACGGTTCTATGAACGGTACGCGGATCACGCGGTGTCGGTGTCTAAGCGCGTGGTCACAATTGTCACGGGCGAACCGTATGTCGCCGTCTCCTTGACCAACTAAGTTCGCCTACATGCGCATAGCACTGCTCTCAATCCATACCTCGCCACTTGACCAACCAGGTACTGGCGACGCAGGTGGCATGAATGTCTACATTGTGGAGACCGCAAAACGTTTGGCTCAGAGCGGGATTGAGATCGATATTTTCACCCGCGCTACAACATCACACCTAGCCCCCACAGTTGACCTTGTACCGGGGGTAAAGGTCGTGCATATAACCGCGGGACCATTCGAGGGTCTGCTCAAAAACGACCTCCCCGGACAGCTATGTGCCGTGACAGCAGGAGTCCTTCGCACCGAAGCATCCAAAGCCGAGGGCTACTACGACTTGATTCACTCTCACTATTGGCTCTCTGGCCAGGTCGGTTGGCTCGCATCCGAGCGCTGGCGCGTTCCCCTTGTTCACACCATGCACACCATGGGGAAAGTTAAAAACCTCGAACTTGCAGCCGGTGACAAAGCCGAACCGGAAATGCGACTGATCGGTGAACAGCAAGTTGTTGACGTAGCTCAACGTCTCGTTGCAAATACCGAACTCGAAGCACAGGAACTCACCAAGTTTTATCAAGCAGACCCCCGCAAAATTGATGTAGTGAATCCGGGTGTGGATTTGGAACTATTTTCACCAGGTTCCCAAACGAAGGCTCGCAAGAAACTAGGAATCCCACTCGA
>DKME01000056.1:0-3265 GCA_002469525.1 Actinobacteria bacterium UBA7422 | reverse complement strand
CCATGCGGCCTGAGCTGCGCAGTTCACTGTTGGTCGTAATTTGTGGCGGGGTCTCAGGCACAGGTGCTGATCACCCGGAGGCCCTGCGCGACCTCGCGAGCGACTTAGGTCTTCTTGACCTGATTCGTTTCGAACCGCCAAGTAGTCGAGAGGAATTGGTCACTTGGTACCGCGCGGCAGACCTCACGGTGGTGCCCTCCTACTCGGAATCATTTGGCCTAGTTGCGATTGAATCCCAAGCGTGCGGGACTCCTGTCGTAGCCTCGGCTGTTGGGGGTCTCAAGACAGCCGTTGCTGACGGTGTCAGTGGTCGGCTGATTCAAGGCCACAATCCCATTGCCTTTTCCCACGTGCTTAATCAACTTCTCATGAATCCAACCCTTCGCGCTGAACTCAGTGCGGGTTCTCGAATGCATGCGGCGGCATTTGGCTGGGAAAATACGACGTCAGGGCTTATCAACTCTTATGAATTGGCTTTAAACAAATCTCGAGCACGATCATGACAGACGCTGCTAACGAACCAATCCTTAACCAGATCGAAAAATTCCTTATCAACTCAGAACTTGTCTACAACAAATCCGGGAACATTTTCGTGGTCACCATTCCCGGATCACACAAGCTCAGCACCACGTGCTCGCTCTCCGTTGGAACAACCGCTCTCACCGTCAATGCCTTTGTCGCTCGAAACCCAGATGAAAACCATGAGGCCGTGTACCGGTGGATCCTCGAACGCAATCTGAAGATGTACGGGGTCTGCTTTGCAATTGACAGTCATGGTGACATATATCTGGCGGGGCGAGTCCCGCTTGCATCCCTCGACGAAACCGAACTGGATCGACTGATCGGGTGCGTCTGGGAGTACTCTGACGGCGCTTTCAACACGATTCTTGAACTTGGATTTGCGACCGCGATCCGAAAAGAATGGGATTGGCGAATCAGCCGCGGTGAATCAACCGCGAACCTTGAAGCATTCGCCCATCTGGCCGCGCAACAACCCTGATCGGGCAGGATACGCACATGAGCGAAACCACCTATACGTTAATTCTCTTGCGCCACGGCGAATCCGAATGGAATGCGAAGAATCTCTTCACCGGATGGGTTGACGTTGACCTGAACGATAAGGGTCGAGGCGAAGCGCAAAAAGGTGGCGAACTCATTGCCGAGTCTGGTTTGCTCCCTGATGTCGTAATTACTTCACTGCTTAAGCGCGCAATCAAGACTTCCCAGATTGCTCTTAACTCCTGTGAGCGGTTGTGGATTCCTGTTATTCGTAACTGGAGACTCAACGAACGTCACTACGGCGCGTTACAGGGTAAAGACAAAGCTCAGACGCTCGCAGAGTTCGGTGAGGACCAGTTCATGTTGTGGCGACGTTCTTATGACATCCCACCTCCACCCATCGATCCCCACAGCGAGTTCGCCCAAAATAATGACCCTCGTTACGCAAGCCTGCCCCCTGAAACCGTTCCCAATACTGAGTGTTTGGCTGACGTTGTCGAGCGCCTGATCCCGTTTTGGGAGGACGTGATTGTTGCTGAGCACCTGCGGCGCAATGAAACCGTCCTTGTAGTTGCTCACGGAAATTCACTCCGCGCGTTGGTTAAGCACCTAGACGGTATTTCCGATGAAGCGATCGCCTCCCTCAACATCCCAACCGGAATCCCCCTCGTTTACAAGCTTGATGAAAACTTGAAACCAATCGTCCCCGGTGGCGAGTACCTCGACCCAGAAGCTGCAATCGCTGCTGCTGCGGCCGTCGCGGCCCAAGGCACAAAGAAGTAATGTCCCAGCACGGGCGCACCCAGCGCCTTGAACTAGCCGACTCCAGTATTCGCACATGGGATGCTGAAGTAATCGCAGTTGACCCTGAATTGGGAATCGTGCTTGATCGCTCCGCCTTCTACCCGGGTGGGGGTGGACAGCCACCGGATCACGGTGTTCTGCTGTGGAACGGTGTGGAGACGAAAATAGTCGATGCCCGCCGCAAAGACGATCTGTGGCTGGTTCCCGCCGAAGGTGATCCGATTCCACCCGTGGCAACCAAAGTGACCGGGGCCCTTGAAGACGAACGTCGCTTTGCTCTGATGCGCACTCACTCCGGGCTTCACCTGCTTTCAGGCGTTGTCTTCCGCGACTTTGGCGCTTTGGTTACCGGTTCCAACATGGATCCACTCTCCGGTCGCCTCGACTTCAACCTTGACTCGGTTCCTGAGGGTTTCAAGGAGTCCATTGAAGCCGCATGCAATATCGAGGTGACCGCGAACCGCGCAATCACGGCCTATGAACTCAGCCGGAACGATGCTTTCAACATTCCCGATGTAATCCGCACTGCCTCTAACCTATTACCACCGTCCATTGAGATAGTTCGAATTGTGGACATCAATGGGTTAGACGTTCAAGCAGACGGTGGAACCCACGTGGCCGCGACGAGTCAGGTGGGAACTATGCGGGTTCTCAAAGTTGAGAACAAAGGCAAAGGGTTCCGCAGAATTCGCATTGCCCTTGAAAACTAGGACCCACCCAGCAGCTGCTTTGCGTGACTGCGACTAGTACTTGCGACCAGTAATTTCAATCATCTTCGGGCGAATATCAAAGAGGTAGATCAAGGCAATAACTGTCCCTGCGATTCCAAAAATTGATAGCGCCAGCGAAGGGGCCAGCCCGGCGAGCACCGAAATTCCAGTGAGCGCCACCCAGAGTAATTTCGTTTGTCGGCCGATGAATGGGAAATAGTCTGCGGGTCTGCGGATTGCATCAACGAACGCAAAGATTTTGACGACCAAAAGGATCGCCCACAACGTGAGAACAATAAGTGATTCAAAGCCCATGTAGAGATGCTAACCGACACCCCCTGAAATGCAGAATCCCGCCGGCTTCTCGGCGGGATTCCTACAACGTGACGCTGGGGTTGTGGCGCTTAGACCCCGATCGCTTCGCGGACAAGTGTCACAGTGTGACCGGCGCTCTGGCGGACCTTGACGGCTGCATCGGTTGCAGTCGAGTAGCTACCCTTCGCAGCAGTGGTTGCGGCAGTCTTAACCGCCCCAAATGCCGTGTTGACGCCATCCAGGTTGACGGTTGGCACGTCGAACTTCGGCATTTCGACCTTCGGCATTTCGAACTTGGGTAGTTCGACCTTGGGTAGTTCGACGCCCAGGAAAGTAAATGTGCTTGATTCGTTCATTTCGTCCTCTTTCATTTCTTTATTCCTTTTCTTGAGTATTTGCTTCAGTGGTTGTTCCAGGTGCTTGGGCACCGTTCTCAG
>DKME01000111.1 GCA_002469525.1 Actinobacteria bacterium UBA7422 | reverse complement strand
CGTAAGTCTGCTCCGATCGATGACGCTTCACGTGCGATTATCGAGCAATTACAACAAGATGGGCGCCGGCCGTACGCAACGATCGGAAAAGCGGTCGGCCTCTCGGAGGCGGCTGTAAGGCAACGGGTTCAAAAAATGCACGACCAAGGCGTCATGCAGATTGTTGCGGTCACAGATCCTGCACAAGTGGGATTTGCTCGCTCAGCAATGATCGCAATTAATGTACAGGGTGACGTGGAGGCGGTATCCAATCAAATCGCGCAGCTACCAGAGATTTCTTATCTGATTCTCGTGACGGGAAAGTACGACCTCCTTGCTGAATGCGTGGCGCAGGACGACGACCACTTACTTCACGTAACCAATACCCAGATTAGAAACATCCCGGGGGTTGTTTCAACGGAAACTTTCGTGTACCTCGGACTTCGCAAACAAACCTACAATTGGGGCACAAAATGACAACAACACCGCAGTACGTAACTGAATCTGGGCCGGACGCACTCGCCGACAAAGCGCGCGATCATCTCTGGATGCACTTCACCCGCCACTCGACCTACTATGAAGGTCATCATGTCCCGATCATCACTAAAGGCGAAGGCGCCTATATCTGGGACGACCAAGGCAATAAGTATTTTGACGGACTCTCTGGCCTGTTCGTGGTTCAAGCAGGTCACGGCCGCAAGGAACTAGCTCAAGCTGCAGCAAAGCAAGCTGAAGAGCTCGCATTCTTTCCGCTCTGGTCCTACGCCCATCCCAGTGCGATCCTGCTCGCAGAACGACTTGCTCACTTGGCCCCCGGTGATCTGAACCGTGTGTTTTTCACATCCGGTGGTGGTGAAGCTGTTGAAAGCGCATGGAAACTTGCCAAGCAATACTTCAAACTCACCGGAAAACCCACCAAGACCAAGGTGATCAGCCGCGCGGTTGCCTACCACGGCACCCCTCAGGGAGCCTTGAGCATTACCGGTATTCCCGATGCAAAAATTCCGTTTGAACCACTTGTTCCCGGAGGCATCAAAGTTCCCAATACGAATTTCTACCGCGCTCCCGAGGAGTACCGTGGGGACGAGAAAGCATTTGGTCTCTGGGCAGCTAACAGAATCGCTGAAGCCATTGAGTTTGAAGGCGCAGATAGCGTCGCAGCAGTTTTCGTTGAACCCGTTCAAAACTCGGGCGGTTGTTTCCCGCCTCCCCCCGGTTACCTTGAGCGCGTTCGCGAGATCTGCGACGAATACGACGTACTCATGGTTGCTGACGAAACAATTACAGCATTTGGTCGCATTGGTGACTATTTCGCGATGAACCGCTTCGGTGTTACACCGGATATCATTACGTGCGCAAAGGGCATGACATCGGGCTATTCACCACTTGGCGCAATGATTGCAAGTGATCGTCTGTTCGAGCCTTTCAAAACCGGGACCAATACTTTCCTGCACGGTTACACATGGGGCGGTCACCCAGTTTCTGCTGCTGTCGCAATGGAAAACCTTGATATTTTCGAGCGCGAGGGTATCAATCAAAACGTGATCGACAACGAGGGTGCATTCCGTCGCACCCTTGAAAAGTTGACGGACATTCCCATTGTCGGTGATGTCCGTGGCGCTGGTTACTTCTATGGAATTGAACTCGTTAAGGACAAGAAAACTCGCGAAACCTTCAACGAAGAAGAGTCTGAACGACTGCTTCGCGGATTCCTTTCCAAGGCGCTATTCGAGAATGGTTTGTATTGCAGGGCTGACGACCGTGGAGACCCCGTCATTCAACTCGCTCCCCCGCTGACCATCGGTCAAAAGGAATTTGACGAAATTGAAAGCACATTGCGCACAGTGCTAACACAAGCACTCGAAGTTCTGTAGCGAGCATTACGTGAGTGAAATTGCTAGTAGCTCGACCACCAAAATCAAGCGACTACCTGAGAAGGCCAGGACCGACGTCAAGACACTTCACGCAGTGTTGGACGCCGGGATCGTTGCTCACGTAGGTGTCGTTGATCACGGGCAGCCCATTGTTATTCCAGTGGGTTATGCCCGTGATCACAACACACTATTGATCCACGGTTCGTCAGCTTCACGGTTGTTCAAACTTCTGGATTCTGGTGCACCCGCCTGTGTCACGGTAACCCTGCTCGACGGACTCGTCCTTGCGCGAAGTCTGTTCGAGTCCAGCATCAATTATCGGTGCGTCATGGTGTTCGGAACCGCCACACGTCTCAAAGGCCAAGCCGAAGTCGACGCACTAAAAGTTGTCACCGAACACTTAGTGCCTGGTCGCTGGGATGACGCCCGTCAACCCACGGCCAAAGAGCTCAAGGCAACCATGACACTCTCACTCTCTCTCGAAGAATCCTCGGTCAAAATCAGTGAAGGCCCACCCGAGGACCTTGACGAGGACTTAGAAAGTGACGCGGGAAAAGCAATCTGGGCGGGTCACATCCCAATCTTTGAACAACTCGGTGTTCCCATTCCTGACCAGTTCGTACCGAACGGAACTCCAATCCCCGACTACATGAGAACTTGGAAACGCTGAGCGTTTCCATCAATGGGCTAAACGTGACCCACCGTTTTTCATTACAGCCAACACAAGTGATGTGATGTTGGCCCGCGACAATGCTTGAAATCTAATTCATATTTGAGATTTCCCTATTGGTGAAGACCACGTGCACTCGGATTTTCCCCAACTCTTGGGCTAGCAATGTCACGATGCTCATACGGATCGCATCAAGCTCTGAAACCGATTTAGCTCCCGAGTACGAGAGTCGAAGGTCTATTTCAATCAAAGATCCTCTATTTACCGCGTAGATATCGGTGACCGATTCAACTTGGTCGCTNNNATCCGTGCCTCAATAGCTCGATCTTGACGTTCACCCGTGATTCGACCGAATTCAGCCTTAATTGTTCGCCACGGCTCAGAGATTAAGAGCAGTACTAAAACGATCACCAAAATAGAATCAGCGATCTCTCTGATATTGAATGATTCGCTGGTGATTACTGTCCCGTTAGGGATGAATGCGATCACAATAAATGTAATTCCTGTTGCCGCGCTCATGATCGCATCCAAGTGAGTCGCTTTTCTTTCAGCGGTGAGTACACCAGAAGGCGCTATCCGTTCCGTTCGAGCGTAATTTAACGAAAGCAGCAGCAGAATCACCGCGGCAATGACCCCATAGCCCCCCGCTATTCCTAAATGAATTTCGGTTGTGTCCCCATAAACAAAATAGTCAATAAGTGACACGACCGCTCCGACGAAGGCGAGCCCGATCACTCCGACAATAATCGAGGATCGAATCAATACATAGGTATTCTCTAGCGCGCCTTTGCCGTAAGGGTGAGTCACGTCAGGTTTGGAGCGTGAGGCGATCATGACTTTGCGGGCAACAATTGCACTGGCAAAGTTAATGAGTGAATACGCCGAGTCAACAGATAGTGCAGCAGCACCGGAGAAGTAAAAGGCAGCAAAACCCAAGAATGCAAGTAGCAGCATTGTCCACTGGCCAAGTCGCAGTGCACCCGATTCAGACACCTGTGCAGCATAGTCATCACACCGTCCAAATATTGGATACAATCCTGGCTTCCTGTGCTAGCGTGCAGTCGTGACCATAGCGCCACTTGACCTTTTCGCTCTTGACAACCACTCCACCGAGGAAGACCGAGCGATCGCCGCCGTTGTTAAAGACTATGTGGACACCAACATCAAGCCCCATGTTGCCGATTGGTTTGAAAAAGGCGACATCCCTGCTCGCGAGCTCGCACGGGACTTCGGTTCCCTTGGTGTCTTGGGCATGCACCTCGACGGCTATGGCTGCGCCGGAACTAGCTCTACGGCTTATGGGCTTGCAGCGCTAGAGCTTGAAGCAGGCGACTCAGGTATCCGCTCACTTGTCAGTGTTCAAGGATCCCTTGCCATGTTTGCGATTCACGAATTCGGAACCGAAGAACACAAGCAAGCCTGGCTCCCCGGCATGGCTAGGGGTGAAATCGTCGGTTGCTTCGGACTCACCGAAGCTGACTTTGGTTCAAACCCGAGCGGAATGTTGACCAACGCGAAACGTGACGGGGAAGATTGGATTCTCAACGGATCCAAAATGTGGATTACAAACGGCAGCGTTGCTGACGTCGCCGTGGTCTGGGCACAAACAGATGATGGCGTCCGCGGGTTCATCGTTCCCACAGAATCACCCGGTTTCACTGCAAACACGATTCACAAAAAGATGTCCCTCCGCGCCTCGGTCACAAGCGAACTCGTGTTCACCGACATCCGGTTGCCAGCAGATGCAATGCTGCCAGGAGTCAAAGGGCTACGTGGCCCGTTAAGTTGCCTCAACGAAGCGCGGTTTGGAATTGCCTTCGGCGCAATAGGTGCAGCTCGAGACTGTCTGGAAACTGCCATTGATTACTCAGTAAATCGTGTGCAATTTGACCGACCGATTGCCGGATACCAACTCACACAAAAGAAACTTGCGGACATGACCTTGGAACTTGGTAAGGGAATGCTGCTCGCATTGCATCTCGGTCACCTCAAGGACACCGTCGGGATTACACCCGAGCAGGTGTCATTGGGCAAACTCAACAATGCCCGTGAAGCCCTAAAAATTGCGCGAGAATGCCGAAGTATTTTGGGTGGAAACGGAATCACTTTGGAGTACCCAATAATTCGACACATGAACAACCTCGAATCTGTGTTCACCTACGAGGGCACAAATGAAATGCACACCCTGGTGATTGGTAACGCCCTCACTGGCATTGCAGCTTTTAAGTAAATGAGTTCACTCAACAAGGTTCCTGGCCCACTGGACGGTGTTGTCATAGCAGACTTTTCTCGGGTGCTGGCCGGACCCTATGCAAGCATGCTTCTGGCAGACTTCGGTGCAACTGTTATCAAAGTTGAGGATCCAGATCGCGGGGACGACACAAGACAATGGGGTCCGCCATTCACGTCCCAGGGTAAAGCAACGTATTTCGAGTCAGTGAATCGCAATAAGCAATCTATTGGACTGGATCTACGATACTCGAAGGATTTGTATCGCGCCCAGAATCTTGCACGCAAGGCAGATGTCGTGATTGAGAACTTTAAAGTTGGAGGACTCGACAAATTCAAACTTGATTATCACAGCGTCATGAAAACAAATCCTCAGGTTGTCTACTGCTCGATTAGCGGTTTCGGGAGCAAGGCGGGAAAGGAACTTCCCGGATACGACCTCCTGATTCAAGCCATGGGCGGCTTAATGAGCGTCACGGGCACCGATCAACCCACCAAAGTTGGGGTGGCTCTTGTCGATGTACTCACTGGACTCCACGCAAGTAATGCAG
>DKME01000083.1:2056-8612 GCA_002469525.1 Actinobacteria bacterium UBA7422 | reverse complement strand
GAAGACGATATTGCTCGACTGCTACGCATGGAAGAGGAATTGCATCTCCGGGTGATTGGGCAGGAGCAAGCTATTAAGGCGCTGTCCAAGTCGATTCGTCGCACCCGTGCCGGGTTAAAAGACCCCAAGCGCCCCAGTGGTTCGTTCATTTTTGCTGGGCCCTCCGGTGTTGGGAAAACAGAGCTTTCCAAGACTTTGGCCCAGTTCCTCTTCGGTTCAGAAGATGCCCTCATCGCTCTAGACATGTCCGAATACAGTGAGCGTCACACAGCCTCACGGCTATTCGGTTCCCCTCCAGGTTATGTCGGCTACGAAGATGGTGGTCAGCTCACCGAAAAGGTGCGCCGCAAGCCATTCAGTGTTGTGCTCTTCGACGAAGTTGAAAAAGCCCACCCGGATATTTTCAACTCACTCCTTCAGGTGTTGGAAGAAGGCCGACTCACCGACTCACAAGGTCGGATTGTTGACTTCAAGAACACCGTGATCATCATGACAACCAACCTTGGTTCACGCGACGTGTCAAAGGGGCAAAATCTCGGTTTTGCACCGGACGACAACGAGTTCAGTGCCTATGAACAGATGAAGGGCAAGGTCCAGCAAGAACTCAAACAGCATTTCCGCCCCGAGTTTCTCAACCGAATCGACGACGTCGTGGTGTTCCATCAGTTGAGCAAAAATGAAATTGTCGAGATCGTTGACCTCATGATCACCGGGCTGGAAAAGAGACTGCTCGAGAAGGACATGGATATTGAACTCACAACGGCGGCCAAGAATCTATTGGCCGAACGCGGTTACGACTCATCCTTAGGTGCACGACCATTACGTCGCACAATTCAACGGGATCTGGAAGACCCACTGAGTGAAAAAATGCTCTTTGGTGACCTTCTGCCGGGCAACATCGTGGTCGTTGATGTCGAAGGCGAAGGGGATTCCCGTGAGTTCACCTTCAGTTCGACGCCGCGCGAAGTACTGCCGGATTCACCTCCGGTGGAGGCTGCCGGCTAGTCGGGTTACCCTTCCCCTATGGCAATGGGGAGTTCGTCGTGAGCGGCGGACCAATAATCCCTGGCCTCAACGAATTCGACCGGCCCAAGCGCGGCTTTCCGCGCTGGGCCGGTTTTCTTATTGCGGTCATTCTTGGAGCGGGTGTGTTGGTCGGGGTATGGGGATTTACCGCTGGCGGTGGACCACTTTCATCCCTTGGGCAAGTCAGCGAAGAACTTCAACCATCAGGGTTTCGCCCAACCGTTGACCCTGACGTGTTTCAAGTTAGTGTGACATCCCCGCAATCAGGAATTTGCCCAGATCAGAGCGTCGCTGTGACCACGCTTGAGTCTGCCAGTGAAGTAGTTGTTGCCGTGAGCGTGACCGGCCCACGGAACAGTAGCTGCCAGCAGGGCGCGAACTCGGATTCCATTTGGGTTGACGTTGTTCTGAAAGAAGCACTCGATGACAGGCCAATTATCCGGTCAATTGATGGCGAGCAGCTTTTACGAATTCGGTAGTGAGTAGCCAATGTTATTTTCGTGGACCATACCTTCACGCAGTAATTGAGTCAGTGCCGTCTCAAACTGATTGTGATCCGGCGCTAGTTCTGCGAGATCGAATATTTTCACCGGATGTTCTGCATTTCGGAGTAGTTTGAGAATCCTGCCGCGCTCTTGGCGGATACTGCCTTCATAGCGCTTCTGGCTCTTTCTTGGTATCTCAGAAATTGGTTGGCCTTGTGAAAACCAATTGCAATCATTGACAATCGGGCACTTTGAACACAATGGTTCGCGTGCCGTGCAGACCAGTGCCCCGAGTTCCATCGAGGCTGCCGCCCAGCTTGCTGCATCCTGATCACCGAGTGGAAGTAGTTCAATTGCGAGGGCGCGTTCAATGGAGGAAATGGCAGGGGATTGATGTGATTGACCCAGCCAGGCGCGAGCGAGAAGTCTGCGAATATTCACGTCCATAACCATTGATCGCTGACCGAAGGCGAATGCCAAAATGGCATTTGCCGTGTACTCGCCAACACCCGGGAGAGTTCTCAATTCTGCAAAAGAGTTGGGAACTTGTCCGTTAAAAGTCTGGGTAATAATCGTCGCACTCTCATGAAGACGTTTAGCCCTGCGTGGGTAACCCAAATTTTCCCAAGCCCGAATTGCTTCGGCCAGTGAACTCTGAGCCAGATCCGCTGGTTGTGGCCAACGCTCAAGCCACGCCTCCCATCGGGGCAATACCCGTCTGACAGGTGTCTGCTGCAACATGAACTCGCTGACCATTACACCCCACGGGCTCGTGTTACGCCAGGGAAGATCACGGGCCTGTGTCCTAAACCAAGCCGTAATTGCTTCCTGGTTGGGTTGCAGTGCGCTCACGAGGGGATCGTGTCATGCGTCGGTTGGTCGGTATTACTGTGGAGTAGTGACCATGCAACCGATAGGACCTGAGGCATCAAGTGTGTATTGGGTTCGTCGTGCGGCGTTTTTGGTTATCGTGTTGATTGTGCTTTTTGGGCTGATCGGGATAATTCGGGCCGTTGCCGGTGGGGGGTCAGAAGGACCTGCAGTTGTGGAACCCGCGGTGTCGCAGGCTCCCAGCGTTGACCCGACCACGGTGTTGACCCCCGTATCGACCGAGCCCATTGCCTGTGTTGATTCTGCAATTTTTGTTGAGGCGACCACGGACTCATCCACCTACAAGGTAGGTAAAGAGCCCGTTTTGTCGCTGTCGATCGAAAACACTGGCAGCGTCGCTTGTCTCCGTGATGTCGGACCAAAGGCCAACGAACTCGAAGTTAAATCCGGTGGCTACCACGTGTGGTCCAGCGATGATTGTTCATCGAATAAGAAAACTAAAATCGTGACCTTGGAGCCAGGAGATAGGGTTGCGTCCACAATCAGTTGGAGTGGTCAACTCAGTGAACCGGGTTGCCCTGAAGTGAATAAGGCCGCAAAAGTGGGCCGCTACGAAGTAATTGGGCGAAACCTCGATGTCTTCAGTGAAGCAACTCCGTTTGCTTTAACCAAGAAGAACTAAAAGTCAGGCGTTCCCTCTTGGCGTGAATGGGCCGTGAGCTTGGACATCACGGTCACTGCTGCACCCACGTTCGCAACCTCATGTGTGATTATTCCTTGAGTTTTGATTCCAGATCCCGCTGGGATGATCGCATCGGTGAAGCCGAGCCGAGCCGCTTCGGCCAGTCTCTTCTCCAGGCCGCTCACCCGCCGAATATCTCCAGCGAGGCCAAGTTCGCCAATGGCAACCAGGCCGCTGGGAAGCGAAATATCTTTGACGCTGCTCACAATTGCCAGTGCTGTGGCTAGATCTGTTGCAGGTTCAAGTAGCCGCATGCCTCCGACCGTTGCGACAAAACAGTCAGCTGTGGAAAGTTTGAGTCCGGCTCGTCGTTCCAGAATCCCCAGCATCATGGCGGTTCGAGACGAGTCAAGACCGCTAGTGACCCGACGGGGTTGTGGGGAACTCGAAGGTGCGATCAATGCTTGAACTTCAGCGACGAGGGGCCGTTTCCCTTCCACGGTGATAGTGACACAGGTGCCGGGAACCGGGTGGGTGCGGTCCCCTAGGAAAAGCCCGCTGGGGTCTGGGAGGCCGTGGATCCCGTCTTCGGTGAGCTCGAAGCAACCGATTTCGTCCGCTGGCCCGTAACGGTTCTTGATAGCTCTAACGAGCCGCAATGGACCGTGTCGGTCACCTTCAAATGACAGCACTACGTCAACGAGGTGTTCAAGTGCTCGGGGACCGGCAACACTGCCGTCCTTTGTGACATGGCCGACCAGAACGGTGGTCATGTTCCGGGACTTGGCAGCACGAATCAACGTGGCGGCCACTTCCTTGACCTGGGTGACCCCACCACCGACACCTTCGACGTCAGAACTTGAGATGGTTTGAACGGAGTCAACGATGAGCAGTGAAGGGTTTGTTTCTTCGATGTGGCCCAGGGCCACACCAAGGTCGGTTTCGGCAGCGAGGAAAAGTGAGTCACTCAGCGCACTAATGCGTTCGGCCCGGATACGAACTTGGGCTGCCGACTCCTCACCGGTGAGGTAAAGCACTTTGTGGCCAAGTTTCGCCCATTGAGCTGCTACCGCTAGCAACAGTGTTGACTTTCCAACTCCGGGTTCACCTGCCAGAAGTAAGACTGCGCCAGGGACAAATCCACCACCCAGGGCTCGGTCGAATTCGCTGATTCCCGTGCTCGCAGAAGCGGCAGAAGTAATGTCAATTGAACTGATGGCAAGTGCGGGAGTCGTGGTCGCGCGTGCTTTTGTGGTTGCGGTGACAACGCCCACTTCTTCAACGCACCCCCAGGACTGGCATTCCCCGCAACGCCCAGCCCACTTACCGGTTGTCCAGCCGCATTCCGTGCATCGAAATTGGGGGGATTTAGTTGCGCTTTTTGCCATATGGAGTCCTGTGTTCTAGTCCTGCGGGTCAGCGGGATGAATGGAAAGCCCAATTCTGGCAGTGGGGTCTGACTTTCGGCCTCGCTGATTAAATGCTGCGAGGACTTCCTCTCGGTCGCGGCACAATTTCGCAAGCTCCGCGTAAGCCGGTGCACCGATCAAAGCCACAATTTCGTCCTTTGAATTTAGGTAGACGGGTTCACTGGCAGTGTGGGCTTCAGTGTTGCCGGTGCAGTACCACTCGAAATCAGCGCCACCTGCTCCCCAACCGCGGCGATCGTATTCACCCAGTACCACGACCGAGCGTTCTCGGCCGTCCTCGTACGTCACGTTGTCGTAGGAGCGACGAAGTGGTAGTTGCCAGCACACATCAGGTTTAGTCTCGATAAAAGAGACACCCTCTTGTTCGGCAAGGTGATGCAATGCACAGCCGTAACCTCCAGAAAAATCTTCTGAATTGTGAAAAATGCAGGCTCCGCCAACCACCCGAGTTTTGTCAGCGCCATCTTCTTTCTCGGTCCAGCCCTTTTTGCCGTTTCCTGTTTCAAAATTCTCCCAGAGTTCTGGGGTAAGTTTGTTAACCCACTTGCGGACTCGTTTTTCATCTTTTTTCTCGGAAAAATGAGCGCCGTGCGCGCAACAGCCGGCATCTGGCCGGTCCGTATCGATTCCTTTACAGCCCCGACCGAATATGCAGTTGTATTTGGACATCAGCCAAGTCAGGTCGCACCTGATCAACTGGTCGTCGTCCGCGGGGTCCACAAACTCAACCCAGGCACGAGGAAAATCAAGGGGGACTTCCGGCATCGCGCCAGCCTAGGTCAACAAACCGCGACAGGCACGACTGGCACCGTTCAGTGCTGAGAAAATCTCTCGTTCGGGTAACGTGGCGCCATGAGCGTTTCGCACCAAGGCAGCTCTGATTCGACTGATTCAGCTAATTCGGCTGACCTTGATGAACTAACGGGGCTCACACGTGTCGAGGTCGAACAAAGGATTTCTGCCGGTGAAGTGAATAACGCACCCGATGCCAAATCTCGGAGTCTTTCAAGCATTATTAAAGAGAACACCCTGACCTGGTTCAATTTCCTGATCGGCTCAATGTGGATCGTGATGCTGATTGTGGCGCCGTGGCAAGACTCCCTTTTCGGTCTCGTCATTATTGCTAATGCCTTGATTGGAACTATCCAGGAATACCGAGCCGCTCGGACTTTGGAAAAACTCGCGGTAATCGGTGAATCAAAGCCGATCGTTCGCCGCGACGGCCAGGAAGTTGAAATTCCTGCAAGTGAGATAGTCCTTGGCGACCTGATCGTGCTTTCGACAGGGGATCAGCTCGTAGTTGACGGTGTCATCGAAAGATCCCGGGGTTTGGAAGTTGATGAAAGCCTTCTCACGGGCGAGGCCGATCCAGTGGACAAGCACGTCGAAGATCCTGCAATGAGTGGGTCATTTGTCGTTGCGGGATCCGGATATATGCGAGCCACTAAAATTGGACGTGACTCATTTGCCGCTGGCTTGACCGAGGCGGCAAAACAGTTTCAAACGACCAACTCAGAATTACGAGACGCCATCAATAGGTTCATCAAATACGTCTCCTATTTTCTCCTTCCAGTTGGGATCGCACTCCTGCTGTCGCAGTTGCTGCGGGCAAAGTTGCCACTAGACGAATCGATCAGGGGAACAATCGCCGGCGTCGTCACCATGGTCCCTGAAGGACTTGTCCTATTAACGTCTATCGCGATGGCCGTGTCGGTAATCGAGCTTGCTCGTAAACGCGTCCTCGTTCAGGATCTACCAGCGGTTGAAGTACTGGCGCGGGTCGACACCGTGTGTGCGGACAAGACAGGGACGCTCACCGAACCGGGTATGCAAGTCCAAGAAGCAATACCACTCGGATCCGTCGAAATGTCCGAGATCGAGGCGGCACTGGGTGCCGTGGCCTCCTCACAACCAAATGCGAATCCGACGCTCAGCGCAATTGAATCCCGCTTTCCAGACCCTCAATGGCAGTTGACCGGTGCCATTCCCTTTTCAAGTGCCCGCAAGTGGTCAAGTGCAACGTTCTTGCATAAGGGTTCATGGATTCTTGGCGCACCGGAAATGGTCGATCCAACGAATCACGCGATGCTGGCCCAATCAAA
>DKME01000083.1:0-2013 GCA_002469525.1 Actinobacteria bacterium UBA7422 | reverse complement strand
AGTACCGATCAACCACTCGGTGAAGTTCAATGTGTGGCACTTGTTGTTATCAGCCAAACCCTTCGCCCGGACGCTGCGGCAACTGTTGCGTACTTCCTGAGTCAGGGCGTGAACGTGAAGGTGATCTCTGGAGATAACGCTGAGACGGTAGGTGCAATTGCCAGTCAGGCGGGTGTTCCTGGTGCAGAACACCCATACGACGCCCGCAATCTTCCGGAAAATACCGATGAAGTCGCAAAAATCATGGACACAACAAACGTTTTTGGCAGAGTCACTCCTGCCCAAAAACAAGGCATGGTTGACGCACTGCACACTCGTGGAAAAACCGTTGCCATGACCGGTGACGGGGTAAACGACGTATTGGCATTGAAGAACGCTGACCTCGGAATCGCAATGGGTTCGGGTTCTGGTGCGACCCGAGCCGTTGCGCAACTGGTCTTACTAGATGACCAATGGTCGGTTATGCCAAGCGTGGTCGCACAGGGACGAAAAGTGCTGGGAAATATTGAGCGAGTCGCTGATGTCTTTTTGACAAAGAGTTTCTACGCGATGATCGTGAGCAGTGCAACAGTAATTTTTGCGGTTGCCTTTCCTTTCTTGCCACGGCACCTGACCTTGGTGAGTGCCCTCACTATTGGTATTCCTGGATTCTTTCTTGCTCTCATGCCAAATACGGAAAGATTTAGACCGGGATTCTTTAAGCGAGTGTTGTTATTTGCCATCCCCGCGGGAGTCATTGCTGCTAGCTCTTCATTCATCAGTTATGGAATTGCGCTGTATTTCGACGAACCGATCTTTAATGCCCAGTCTGCCGCGACCATTACTCTGTTTATTGTGACAATCGCTGTTTTAGCGCAATCAGCGCGACCCCTTAACGGAATTCGTTTAGGGATTGTTGCTGCGATGGTTGCAGCCTTTATCGCTGTTCTATACATCCCATTTCTTTCCAACTTTTTCCTGCTGTCGCTTGGTCCAGAGCGCTACAGCATCATCTCGATATTTGTTGGGCTCGGAGGAGCCGTTGTAGTGATAATCACAACTCGAATCACGGATCGGTGGAGACGCGCACCGTGAAAATTGGCCTTTCCACCTCTTCGGTCTTTCCCGAGTCAACGGCTGCGGCGTTTGAGCTTGCAGTGATGACCGGATTTGAAGGTGTCGAAATCATGGTCGGAATGGACGCAATGAGTCAAGACTCGACCGTGCTTCGCAACCTGGTTCAGCATTACCAACTTCCAATCCTGTCCCTGCACGCGCCTTGCTTACTTGTCACGCAGCGAGTGTGGGGAACCGATTCATGGGGCAAACTCGACAAGGCGCGCGAGGTCGCCGAGTTGGTAGGGGCCGAAACTGTTGTCGTTCATCCTCCGTTTCGCTGGCAACGTGATTACGCAAAAAACTTTGAAGCCGGAATTGCTGAACTTAACGCCAATTCACGCGTCGGGTTTACCGTAGAAAATATGTACCCATGGCGGGCGGGCCCGGGATCATTCCCTGCCTATTCACCCGACTGGGACATCAGAAATCAGGACTACGAGAACGTGACGCTCGATTTTTCCCACACGGCGGTCTCTCAAACAGACCCGCTTGACATGATCCGGGAATTTGGAAACCGACTTAAGCACATACACCTTGCCGACGGCACCGATTCAGCGAGCGATGAACACCTAGTCCCGGGCAGGGGAACTCAACCAGTGCGCGAGGGGCTTGAAGCCCTCAAGGACCAGGGCTTCAATGGAAGTATCGTTGCTGAAATTTCGACGAGATCTGTCGCTGATCGCGAGGAACGAATTGCTGATTTACAAGCTAGCATTGCGTTTGTTCGTGCAGTTTTTCCTATCGGTGAGAGGTAAGCGATGCCACAAGTTTCCGAACCAGAGAACACGGGAATCGTTGGCGTCGCGCGTTCAATGTTTCTCAATTCAGGCTACGCCAGAACAACGGTGAAGTCGATTGCGGCAGCAGCCGGGGTAGCACCGACCGTGGTTTCGAATCTTTATGCGAACAAGGAAG
>DKME01000126.1 GCA_002469525.1 Actinobacteria bacterium UBA7422 | reverse complement strand
AAATTGGCGAAACCGCACAGCTCTATATCGGCGGTGAGTACTCGCATTCGATCCGCAAAGGTCCCCTGCTGGTCCGTGATTCTGAGTCAGAGAAGGAACTGGGGCTCTTCCTAAAAGAAGACATCACGGTGCGGGTACCCAATGCTCAGCAGCGCGAGTTGGCCGACAGGCTGATGGCGTATGTCACCGCACGATTTGGAACGCCTCTGTATGCGCGGGTAGATCTGCTCGACGACATGGACGGCACACCTGTAATTCTGGAACTGGAGCTAGTTGAGCCATCTATGTTTTTTGCCACAGCCCCTGACTCGGCACTTCGCATGGTTAATAAGTTAAATCGAATGTAACTACATCGTAATTAAATTGTTATGCGAATGTGAGCAGAAAACAGTGGATTTTGCTTGCGATCCTTGAATCCCCAGATTATGTTGTCGCTCACAACAATTTACCTTTCTGAGACAGATTGAGGATTTCGTGAGTGATCGCTTGACGCCGGTGCCCGAAGACAAGTTCGCATTCGGGCTGTGGACTATCGGGCATATTGGCCGGGACCCATTCGGCGACGCAACGCGACCATCTGTTTCAACCGCCGACTTTGTCAAGGGACTCGCGGACATTGGCGCCTGGGGTGTTTCGTTCCACGACGACGACCTCATGACCTTCGGGGCCAGTGAGTCCCAGCGCCGGACTGAATTGGACGCATTCAAAAAGGCGTTAGACGAGTCCGGACTGGTATGCCCTATGGCAACTACGAATCTTTTCTGGCACCCCGTTTTCAAAGACGGTGCCTTCACGTCAAATGATCGCGATGTCCGACGTTTCGCAATCCAAAAAACTTTGCGCAATATTGATGTTGCAGCCGAACTTGGTGCAAACACCTATGTGCTTTGGGGTGGTCGTGAAGGTGTAGAGAGTGCGGCAAGCAAGAACCCAGCCGACGCACTTGACCGTTACAAGGAAGCACTGGACTTCCTGTGCGGTTACGTCGCCGAAAAGAACTACGACATCCGATTTGCGCTCGAGCCCAAGCCCAATGAACCTCGGGGAGACACTTTCCTTCCCACAATCGGTCACGCAATGGCGTTTATCAACCAACTCGAGCAGCCCGACATGGTGGGTCTGAACCCAGAGGTTGCCCACGAAACCATGGCCGGCTTGAGTTTCTTCCAAGGTGTTGCACAGGCCCTCTGGCAAGGGAAGCTCTACCACATTGATCTCAATGACCAAAAGATTGGACGATTCGACCAGGACTTGCGTTTTGGTTCTGAAGGAATCAAAGACGACTTCATGCTGGTACGACTCCTGGAAAACTCTGATTACGTGGGACCCAAGCATTTTGACGCTCGTCCCTACCGGAACGAATGGGGTGACGGCATCTGGGACTTCGCTCGCGGGTGCATGCGAACCTACCTCGCACTCGCCGCCAAAGCGCGCGAGTTCGACCAAGATCCTCGGGTTAAGGCAGCACTAGATATTGCTAGCACTCCTGAACTCGCGGAACCGAGCATCGGCACTTTCAGCAATGAAGCCGCTGAACGGTTGCTCGGCGAGTCATTTGATCCTGACGCGTTAGCGGCAAGGACTTATGGCAACGAAGTACTTGATCAATTAGTTATTGATCGAATTCTGGGAATCTAATTTCTCAGAAAAATGCAAAGCAGGAGATTCCTGCAGGGGAAGGAAAAGAATGAATAAAAAGCTATATGTAGCTTTCGCGGGATTCGCGGCAGCATCATTGGTACTCACCTCCTGTTCATCAAGTGATGACACAGCAGCAACTGACACTGGCAAAGCTTGTGTAATCCTGCCTGACAGCCAGTCGTCAGATCGCTGGGAAAACCAGGATCGTCCAGCGATTCAGTCCGCGCTTGAAGGTGCCGGCTTCACAACTGACATTCAAAACGCGCAGGGTGATACAACCCAGTACCTGACCATTGGTGACCAAATGCTTGCAGGTGGCTGCGGCGTTATGGTCCTTGTTGACCTCAACGGTTCAGGTGCAACCGTTGGTGAAAAAGCAAAAGCACAGGGCATCCCAGTAATTGCTTATGACCGTCCATTCGCACCAGCCGACTACTACGTGTCATTCGACAACGTGAAAGTTGGACAGCTACAGGGTGAAGGCCTTCTCAAGTGCCTTGGTGACAATGGAGTAGATCCAGCCTCGGCGTCAGTCGTGTTCCTCAACGGTTCACCAACTGACGGTAACGCTGCGATGTTCAAAGAAGGCTACGAGACAACACTTGCTGCTGCAGGCATAACACCTGTGAACGATCAGTCAGTTCCTGACTGGGATAACCAGCAGGGTGGCGTAATCTTTGAGCAGATGTTCACCGACCTTGGTGGAAAAATCGATGGCATTCTCGCTGCAAACGACGGCCTTGGTGGAGCTGCAATTGCTGTCCTCGACAAGAACGGCGTGGCCCTTCCAGTAACCGGACAAGATGCAACCGTTGGTGGTTTGCAGAACGTTCTTCTGGGCAAGCAGTGCATGACCGTGTTCAAGAACACTGACCTAGAAGCAGGCGATGCATCAGCACTCGCAATTGCATTGCTCAATGGAGAGACACCAGCAGTTGAAGGCACGGTAGACGTCGACGGAACAAGCGTTCCAGCGAAGTACTCAGATCCAGTAATCATCTATGCAGATAACGTCGCTGACGTTATCGCTGCTACACCAGGTTATGACGTTGCAGCACTTTGTGCCGGTGACGTTGCTGCTGCATGTACCGAGCTGGGCATTCAGTAAAGAACGAAGCAGTAATTTAGTTCAGTAGTTTCAAGGTGTGGGCTCGCACGTTGGTGCGAGCCCACACTTCTATCCACCTAAATGTGTAAAGCGGTATCGGGTACGTCGGATCCCCCCTATTCTCATGTCGAACGTTCCACTAAGAAGATGAGGCGCAAATGGAATCTCTGAGTCCAATCCTGGAAGTGCGAGGAGTCACCAAAAGTTTTGGTGCCGTGGATGTACTGCAGGGTATCGACTTCTCCGTCTTGCCCGGATCAGTTACCGCACTCGTAGGGGACAACGGTGCGGGAAAGTCAACGTTGATCAAAGGGCTAGCAGGGATTCAACCCTTTGACGGAGGTAAGATTTTTTTTGAGGACAAGGAAGTTGAACTCGATGACCCTCGGGCGGCAGCCGACTTAGGCATTGAAGTCGTGTACCAGGATCTTGCCCTCTGTGACAATCTCGACATTGTTCAAAACATGTTTCTCGGTCGCGAACTCAAGCGAGGCGTGGCCTTGGACGAGGCTCATATGGAATCCCGCGCAGGCGAAACCTTGCAGTCCCTTTCAGTTCGAACGGTCTCGTCATTGCGTCAAAAAGTCTCGAGTCTTTCAGGTGGACAGCGACAGACCGTGGCGATTGCCCGTTCGGTGCTATGGAATAACAAAGTCGTAATCCTTGACGAGCCCACCGCTGCCCTCGGTGTCGCCCAGACTGAGCAGGTACTAGCACTCGTGCGTCGACTCGCGGACGCAGGTCTTGGCGTAGTGATCATTTCCCATAACCTTCAAGACGTTTTTCAAGTCGCAGACTACGTCTACGTCCTGTACCTCGGCACCATGGTCACTCGGTTGAGGATCGAAGAGACCAACAGCGGCGAAGTCGTTGAATACATAACAGGTGGAAAAACAGACTTGGTGTCCCAGGATGGAGTCAATTCATGAGTGCTGACGTTGAAGCGCCCCAGTACATGAACGTGAAGGGTAGTGGAGTCGCAGAATCATGGAAGGCGTACCGGATCAAGGTGCGAAGTGGGGATATGGGCTCACTTCCAGCGGTAATTGGTCTGGTTGTTCTCGTAATTCTCTTCTCACTCGCTAATCCAGTTTTCTTCACGTCATTGAACTTCGCAAACTTCTTCACGCAAGCAGCCGTCGTCATGATTTTGGCAATGGGCCTGATCTTTGTCCTCTTGCTTGGAGAAATTGACCTTTCAGCGGGGGTGACATCAGGTGTTGCAGGTGCCCTGCTTGCAGTCTCGCTTTCGCGCTGGGGATTTGCATGGCCGCTGGCTATAGCGGTCGCCATGCTTGCCGGTATTGCGATTGGGCTTTTTATCGGAACCCTTGTAGCGAAAATTGGGATTCCGTCATTCGTTGTAACCCTTGCGCTATTCCTAGCGTTCCAAGGGCTCATCCTTGTGATTATCGGTGAAGGTGGAAACGTTCGCGTCACCGACAGCGTGATTCTGTCTTTCCAGAATGAAAACCTCCCGATCTGGCTGGGTTGGGTGTTCTAC
>DKME01000049.1:3222-5268 GCA_002469525.1 Actinobacteria bacterium UBA7422 | reverse complement strand
TTGGAAGTTCTTCCCCGCAATCGCCGCTGGAAACACCGTTGTGCTCAAGCCAAGTGATACGACTCCGGCTTCCACTCTCAAGATGGCTGAACTAATCGCGCAATCTGGTGCACTGCCCGATGGTGTATTCAACGTTGTGTGCGGTGATCGAGACACGGGAAAGGAACTCGTCGAGCACAAAACCCCTCAAATGGTTTCCATAACTGGTTCTGTTCGCGCTGGAATGCAGGTTGCATCATCTGCCGCCAAGGATGTCAAGCGCGTCCACTTAGAGCTTGGTGGCAAAGCGCCTGTGGTGGTTTTTGACGATGCAGACATTGAAGCTGCTGCAGAGTGGCTAGCTGTCGCTGGATTCTTCAACGCAGGACAGGATTGCACCGCAGCGACACGCATGCTGGTCGCACCACGAATCTACGACGACTTCGTTGCAGCAATGGCGGAACAAGCCGTGGGTACTTCGACAACATTTGAAGAAGGGCCAACGGGTGAAGGCCTCGTTCCGCCGGTTAACAATGCTGGGCAAATGGAGCGTGTGCTTGGCTTCATCGAGCGGGCGCCCAAACATGCCAAGGTGGTCGCCGGTGGAGCCCGGCAAGGAAATCGTGGCTTTTTTGTCGCCCCGACGGTCGTTGCTGGACTTCGCCAAGACGACGAAATGATCCAGCAGGAGATTTTCGGTCCTGTGGTAACAATTCAGAAGTTCGATGACGAAGCCCAAGCACTCGCCTACGCGAATGGGGTGGATTACGGACTCGCATCCTCTGTGTGGACGAAGGACTTTGGCCGGGCAATGCGCATGGCAAAGGGGCTTGATTTTGGTTGTGTTTGGATCAACACACATATTCCACTCGTTGCAGAGATGCCTCATGGTGGTTTCAAGCATTCCGGCTACGGCAAGGACCTGTCAATGTACGGCTTTGAAGATTACACCCGCATCAAGCATGTAATGGCGAACCTAGAAAGTTAAGGAATAAGAAGGTCCGGGTCGAGTGTGGATACTCTCGCCCGGACCTTCTTGCTGTTTCCTAGGGGTTAGTTGCCACCCTCGTTGAGAGTCACTTCAATGGGAGCGAAGCCGTCCCCGGTGGTGTCGATGCCCTCAGCATTAAGGGCCGCGTTGGCAGCCTCTGCATACTGATTTGTGTAGGCCTCCGCCGGTGGCTCAGTCGTAATAATCGTTGCACCTTCCAGGTTATTGGTGTTGAGTGCAACATCGACCGTTTGAGTCCATAATTCAGGCTCGATTACACCGATACCCATGGGTGAAGGCCAAATCAACTTGTTGACCTCGTTCATCATCCAGAGTTGGTGGCTCGCGCCGAGCTTTGAACCATTTGCAGTGATGATGTCAGCACACTCTTGAGCGTTGTCCCGGCAATGTGTCCAGCCCTTGAGGGATGCTGTAACAAAGCGCTGGGTGGTGTCTTGGTATGCAGCGTCCGCTAAACGTTCCTCTGACGCCCAGATTGCATCCTGGTACATCGCGGTACCTTCGTCATTCCAGTTGATGACATTAAAGTCATCAGGTTGGTACAACTCGCCAGTGTCAGGATTGACTGTCTCGAGTACCATGGCATATTCGTTGTATGTCATGGCTTGAGCAGCGTCAATTTCGCGGTTGAGCAGCGCTTGCATGTCAAATTGCTGCTGGATTAACTCAACACCGCTGGCTGGGTCAATTCCAGCCTTGGTCATACCAGCGAAGAGCTCGTATTCGTTTCCAAAGCCCCAGTTGCCAACCTTCTTGCCAGCTAGATCTGCTGCGGTTGTGATGTTGGAATCGGCCCATGAAACCTGCAAGGTTCCTGAAGTCCGGTAAACCTGAGCTACGTCAACGATTCCCGCACCTTGTTCGCGCGAAGACAGGGCCTTGGGGACCCAGGAGATGGCAAAGTCTGCCCCACCTTGGGCGAGAACTGTCTGTGGAACAATGTCAAGGCCACCTTCGAGGATCGTAACGTCGAGGCATTCATCTTCATAGTAGCCCAGATCCTTGGCAGCGTAATAGCCACCAAATTGGGCTTGCACGAACCACTGGAGCTGGAG
>DKME01000049.1:0-3119 GCA_002469525.1 Actinobacteria bacterium UBA7422 | reverse complement strand
GCTGTGTCGTCGCTACTGCTACACGCAGATAGCAACAAGAGTCCCGATGCAGCGAGTGCTACAACGCGGGTTGCGCTTTTTCCTCTATTCACTATTCCTCCTTGTTGATTTCATTGATAAAGATTTACGACTTAGACGACAGCATGGCAGAGCGCGGGGTAACGAGTCGTTCAAGTAGCAGAATCGTTAGATAAAAAATTAAACCTGTAACAATTGCCGCCAACACATATGCCCATGCTCGACCATAGGCGGTGTTTGCAGCCGCACTAGCTATTCGGCTTCCAAGCCCCTGTTGCGGCCCGCCGAAGTATTCTGCGACCAGTGCTGCAATTACCGATAATGGCGCCGCGATTTTTAGGCCCGTGAAAAAGAATGGAATTGCGTTGGGGATCCGCAAGACCCTTAGGGTGGTTCGAGGAGCGGCATTCAGTGAACGCATAAGTTCAAGCTGTACCGGATTTACTTGTACTAGACCACGAATCACATTGACAAATATGGGAAATAGAACAATTATCGCGGTGACCAACACCCGTGGCGTCCGGCTGGTGATATTAAACATGTTATTCAAAATTGGCGTCAACGCGATGATCGGTACGGTGGCCAGACCCGCTGCGAGCGGTGTGACCAGATTGTTAACGGTGATGAATCTTTGAGCCAGCAGTGCGATAAACAGACCCGCAAGCGTGCCAAAGAGTAGTCCAAGAAAAGCGGTAGTGCCGGTGTAAACTGCCGCACTCCACATTAGGGCGGCGCCATCGGTAAATTCAGAGGCGATCAGGCTAGGTGCGGGTAGTAGAAATGGTTTTAATTCTTGAACGACAACGAGCAGTTGCCAGCCACCGAGAAATAATGCGGCAACCAAAATGGGTGGCCACACATAACTCAACCGAGAGTGCATCAGATTTCACCTCGGTGAGCAGTCGAACCGACCGCAGACGAGTCATGTAGGCGTAAAGCTTCTCGAACGGCCGTGACATTGTGGAAGAAATGGTCAGACTCTCTAGTCAATTCAGTGCGTTCACCAAGGTCTACGCCTATTTCAGCCGTGATCCGTCCAGGGCGTGGGGACATGACTACGACTCGGTCTGAAAGATACACAGCTTCGGGGATCGAGTGGGTGACAAAAATAATTGTTTTACCCGTATCGAGGCGAATTCGAAGGAGTTCATTTTGCATCCGCTCACGGGTCATTTCGTCTAATGCGCCAAACGGTTCATCCATGAGAAGTAATGGGGGGTCGACGGCTAGTGAGCGTGCAATTGCGACACGCTGTTGCATACCTCCTGAAAGCTCCCATGGGCGGTGATTACCAAACTCGGAGAGTTGCACCATGTCCAAAAGTTCAGCGGATCTGGCTTCTCGCCTCGATTTATCCCAACCTGCGAGCTCAAGGGGTAATTCGATATTCTTGCTAACGCTTCGCCAATCGAATAAGGCAGCTTGCTGAAATGCAATTCCATAAAGTCGTTCCTTGCGGGCTTGCGCAGGCGACCTACCTGAAACTTGAATACCACCGGAATCGAATTCGGTGAGATCACCAAGAACCCGCAAAAGAGTACTTTTCCCGCAGCCAGAGGGCCCAATGAGCGAAATGAACTCACCGGTGTCGACGTCAAGATTCACGTCTGACAGTGCTGTCACTTCATTTGTATTGCCTTTGTTAAAAACTTTTGACACACCAGAGATGGCTAATGCGGTTCCAGCCTTCTCCACGATAGTAGGGGAGGTCATGCGAGTCCTTTCTTCGGGAGGTTCCTGGTAAGTAATACGTCAATTGCGGCAATGATTGCGGCCACTACTAACCCAAGTGCGATCGCGCCGAACACAGCGACATAAACCTTGGCTGGTTGGGATGTTGTTTCCCGGGCGTACTCGATCATGAGGCGCCCGATCCCACCCCGGACACCGGTTGAAATCTCGGCCACGACTGTACCCACGACCGCGGCTGCAGCAGAGACTTTAAGGGCAGGTACGAGGTAGGGAATGCTGGCCGGGAATCGCAGTTTCCACAGAATTGAATTGTTAGTAGCCGCGTAGGAACGCATGAGTTCGAGTGAGGTTGGATCCGGTGCCTGTAATCCGCGCAATGCGCCTATTGAAAGTGGGAAAAATGCGAGATAGGCCGCGATGAACATGACCGAGTAGGTGGTGGACCACTCAATGGGTCCGAAACTAATTTGGTTTCCAATACCGACGATCAGGGGTGCCAGTGCGATCAGCGGCACGGTTTGTGAGGCAATGACGAATGGCAGGAGCCCACGCTCGAAGAAGAGAAAACGCTGCATGACAATTGCGAGAATCAAACCAACGACAACTCCAATAAAGAACCCACCCATTGCTAAAAGGAATGAATACGAAGCGGCTGCGAGAACTGCTTGGAACACCGAAGTGTCTGAACCCCTTACTTCGGGGAGGGTAAACGCTGAAAACATTGACCAAATATTGGGCATTGCTTGGTCAGAAGTATTAAACGGCAGCTCAATCAGTGTCCCCAGGACTTTTGTGAGCTCCCACATGAGTGCGATCAGTGCAATACCCGCGAGCGCCCATAACAGAGAGATGCCTCCTCTGGAAATTCGGCCACGGGTATTGGACATGTTTAGTCTTTCGCCCGAAGTTTCTCACTGACTGCGGGGATAACTTTTTCACCGTACTCTGCCAAAGTGTGATCCTTGTCGTCGTGCTGGAGGTAAAGGGCAAACTGATCAACGCCGAGGTCCTTAAGTTCCTGCAGCCTTCGGATTTGTTCATTCGGCGGCCCAATAATGCAAAAACGGTCAATGATTTCGTCTGGAACAAAGTCAGTATGGGAATTACCAGCTTGACCATGTTCGTTGTAGTCGTAACCCTTACGATTCTTGATGTAATCCGTTAGTGCTTGGGGAACCCCGCCCCCACTTTCGCCGTAGCGATCCACTATGTCGGCAACGTGATTGCCCACCATGCCTCCGAACCATCGGAGTTGATCGCGTGCATGAGCTATGTCTTCGGTGACGTAGGCAGGCGCCGCGACGCAAATCTTGACGTCATCCGGATTTCTCCCCGCGGCTTTAGCAGCGTCTTTGACCGCTTTGATCGTCCACTCGGCAATCGCTGGATCTGCCAATTGCAAGATGAAT
>DKME01000019.1 GCA_002469525.1 Actinobacteria bacterium UBA7422 | reverse complement strand
TCGCTTCCGCCTTCGGCGAGCGCAGTTATCTGTGATTCGTAGGCATCGGCGCTACCGGCAATTGCTCCTTCAAAAATAGATGGATTCGTTGTCACTCCTCGAACGCTCATGGTGTCGATTAGTTCTTGGAGGTTCCCACTGGTGATCCGATTTCGAGTCAGGTCGTCGAGCCAGATGCTGACGCCTGCTTGGGTTAGGTCCTTGAGTACAGCGTTCATGGTTTTCCATTCTGTGCTAGTGGCAACTTAATCCGATTCAGTTGTTGAGAGACTTGAGTGCAGCTGCTGCGACGACGTCTGGTGTAATCCCGAATTCTTTGAAGAGAACAGGGGCGCTCGCGCTAGCGCCGAAGTGATCAAGACCCACAACTTGGCCCTTTAAGCCGACAAATCGATACCAGCCAAAGGTCGCGCCGGCTTCAACAGCGACCCTCGCAGTAATGTGCGGCGGGATAATTTCGTCACGGTATTCCTGTGCTTGTTCGTCAAACCATTCGACGCAGGGCATGGACACCAATTGAACGTTGATGCCCTGTTCGTTGAGTATTGCTTTAGCGGAAAGGGCAACACTGACTTCAGAACCGGTCGCCAGAATCACTACCGTTGGGTCGGGGTCAGCCTCGAGGATATATGCGCCCCTGGCAACACCTTGCTCGATTATCGAGGGTGCGGCTGCCAGGTGGGGGAGATCTTGACGGGAAAGTATCAAGCCAACGGGACTCTTGCGCTTAATGTTTTCAACCCAGGCCGCGGCAGTTTCATTTCCGTCTGCCGGCCGCACAATGCTTAAGCCCGGTATCGCCCGAAGCGACCAGAGGTGCTCAACGGGCTGATGAGTGGGACCGTCCTCCCCAAGGCCGATTGAGTCATGACTCCATACAAATGTAACGTCGGTTTGCATGAGCGCTGCAAGTCGCACTGAACCGCGCATATAGTCGCTGAATACCAGAAAGGTTCCACCAAATGGTGTGGTGAGTCCGTCCAGTGCGATCCCATTAAGTGCAGCGCCCATCGCGTGTTCCCTGATCCCAAAATGAATATTGCGGCCAAATGGAGAAGCCGTATCGCTGAAATAGGGCAGGAAGCTTGGGGAGTCGTTTATCCACGTGTTGTTGGACTCAGCAAGATCGGCTGAGCCACCCCAGAGTTCAGGAAGCTTTCCCGCCAGAGCGTTGATCACCTGGCCTGATGCCTTTCGAGTTGATGTTGCTCCACCCGCCGGATAGGTCGGAAGACCCGAATCGAAACCCTTGGGTAGCCCTTTGACGAGAAGCCGATCGAGTAACGCCGCTGACTCCGTGTGAATAACGCGCCACTGTGCGAAGTTGGAATCCCAATTGTGTCGCAGAACGCGGGTGCGAGATCCAAGGGCTTCACGAATTCTTACCAAGAGCTCAGAATCAAAAGCAAAACTCTCGCTCGGATCCAGTCCCAATTCACCCTTAATCGCAGCAACTTCTTCGGCGCCTAAGGCCGAGCCATGGGCCTTGGCGGTTGCGCGAGCATTTGGAGCCGGCCACGCGATTGTAGTTCGCATACGAATGAAACTTGGTTTTTCGGTGTTGTTCGCGGAGAGGATCATCGCTGTGTGCAGGGCGCGTATGTCGATATCGCCGTCTGCCAACATATCCACTTCATGAACGTCCCAACCATATGCGCGGTAACGCGCTGCGACGTCTTCAGTGAAAGCGACTTGGGTATCTCCCTCGATTGAAATCCGGTTATCGTCCCAGATCACATTGAGGTGTCCCAATTGTTGGGTGCCAGCCAGCGAGGATGCTTCCCCTGAGATGCCCTCTTGAAGGTCGCCGTCCGAGGCTATGACCCACACGCGATGTGCGAACGGGGCCCCCGGGAAAAGACCAGCTTCATAGCGTTCGGACATGGCCATTCCAACTGCGGTAGCCACCCCTTGGCCAAGTGGACCGGTTGTAGTTTCAACGCCGACCGTGTGTCCAAACTCCGGGTGACCCGGCGTCAGGCTGCCATGGGTTCGGAAGGATTGCAGGTCCGACATGGTTAAGCCGTAGCCACACAAAAACAACTGTGAATAAAGAGTCAGGCTTGAGTGTCCAGCTGATAAAACAAATCGGTCTCGACCCAACCACCGTGGGTCACCCGGGTCGTGGTTCATGATCTTGTTGAACAGCAAATACGCGGCCGGTGCCAGACTCATTGCGGTTCCCGGGTGTCCATTTCCCACTTTTTGCACAGCGTCCGCTGCAAGGGCTCTGAGGAAGGCAACGCTTTGGTCGTCATCGGTATCCCATGAAAGAACGGAATCGAGGTCTGGCAATGTCGGAATGTCGGTCGTCATGGTTCGAGTCTATTGGGCGAATCATTATTCGTTGTAGCCTCTGAAGTGACTTAAGGCCGAAGGTGCCTGTATCGAGACTATTGACTATGTTTATGGGGTGTCACAGGCCAGCGTTCGCGAGCGTCTTGCTCCTTATTTTTGGGTGACCAAGCCACGGATCGTTGAATTGCTGCTCGCAACGGCTGTCCCCACTCTTTTCCTAGCCTCGGACGGACTGCCGACACTCATTTCAACGATTGCCGTTGTGATTGGTGGATCAGCTGCGGCAGCTAGTGCCAACACTTACAACAGCATTTACGATCGGGACATTGATGCGATCATGCATCGAACTGGTACCAGGCCGCTCGCTTCGGGCGTGATCAGTGTGAGAGCAGGCCTCATTCAAGCGAGTATATTGGGGATCGTAAGTGTCGTGACCCTCGGACTTTTAACAAACTGGCTGGCAGCGTTCCTTGGCTTCTTGGCCATTGTGCTTTATGCGGTGGGTTACACGGTGTTACTCAAGCGCTCGACTCCTCAAAATATTGTGTGGGGAGGGGCCGCCGGTTGTATGCCGGTCCTTATCGCATGGGCGGCTGTGACAGGTACGTTGAGTTGGACCCCAGCGGTTCTCTTTCTCGTAGTTTTCCTCTGGACTCCGGCCCACTACTGGCCTCTGGCGATCAAGTATCGCGATGACTACGCGTCGGTTGGCGTTCCCATGCTTCCCGTTGTGGCACCACCCAAGGTCGTTACACGCAACGTAGTGATTTATTCAATCGCGATGGTTCTCGCATCTCTGCTTTTGATCCCTGTTGCACCAATGGGCTGGGTGTATGCGATCGGTGCGGTTGTCTTAGGAGTGTGGTTCGTCGCTATTGCGTTGAGCCTAGTGAAACTCACGCATAAAAATAGTGTGGGTTACCAAGAATTACAAAAGCCCGCCATGAAAGTGTTTCATGGATCCATTACCTACTTAGCTTTACTGTTTCTCCTCGTCGGGATCACGCCGTTCGTTCCCTAGTGAGCGATTAGACCCAACTCTTTAAGCCTGTGTGTGTTGAGTCTGTGTCACGCCGCGGGTCCGCATAGAAAATGGGATGAACAACACGGCAATCCATGTAATAACAGCACCGAAAACGTGAACGGCTACCAGAGTGCTGGGGAGCCCCGTGAAGTACTGGACGTAACCAATCACACCCTGGGACAGCGTTACTGCGATAAGAATCAGGGTCCGCTTGCGCATGGAGCCCGTGCTTGTGAACAGCATCAATGTCACCAGAAGGCCAATGAGTAGGCCAATGAATAAGAACACTGAATCGGCGTGCATCAATGAAACCGTCTGAGGGTCAAATGAGAAACGAGCCTCAGTATCTGGATCACCGCTATGCGGGCCACTACCGGTAGTAATGACACCCAGGACTACGACGATGGCGGCAACGCCCACGAGCAGCCACGAAAGACTGCGAACGGGGGTAGGAGCCAGAAACACAACGGGCCGGTCGCCAATGTCCCCTGAACGGGCCACGAGTGCGACAGCAGCGGCTACCAGCAGTATCGACACAAGGAAGTGGGCGGAGACGATGAGTGGGTTTAGACCGGTGAGGACAGTAATACCACCGAGTACGGCTTGAGTTGCCGTGCCGACAAATGGAATGATTGCCAAAACAATGATGGCCCAGCGTTGGGGAACCCCGAGACGCCTTCGTGCGCGCGCGTCAATGAATATCGAGACCAGAACGGCAATTGCGATAATTACTAGAACAAAGGTAAGTAGCCGATTCCCGAATTCGATGTATTTGTGAAAGGCCTCTTCCTGTCGAGCAGTTGGTGTGTAGGAACCTTCAACACACTGCGGCCAAGTCGGACAGCCCAGGCCAGAACCGGTCAGTCGAACGACAGCACCTGTCACAATGATTCCAGATTGCGCAACAAGATTCGCAATGAAGATTCCACGCATCCAACGAGGAATTCGAAGCTGATTCAGGGTCTGCATGCCACTACCTTAAGTCGGTTAACGCCACTTGAAAAATCGAGAAGCGAGTAGGTGTCCGAGAATTCCCCATGCGATCAGCACCGCTATGGCCTGCATCACATTCGCTCCAAGACCGCCCGTTGAAATGGAAGTCCCTATGACAGTTTTAAGGGCAAGTGGTGGAAGGAATTCCAGCATGGTTGTGAAGCTGGACCCGAATGTGAAAATCACACCACCGAACATCAAGACGATAACGAAGATCGCGTTGGAAATAGCCAAGACTGCTTCGGCGCGAACCGTTCCAGCGAGCAAGTATGCAAAGCCACTGACGCTGAATACACCAAGTGCGATCCAAATCGGAATGGAGAACGCAGCTGCGCTTGGTGTCCAGCCGAGAAAGAGCGCGGCGATAAAAGTGAATATTCCAGCGAATAAAGCAAGGAGCAAACTTCCCAAGCTTTTGGACGCCACAACCTCCATTCGCGTGAGATTCGTTGTTCCAAGGAAAACTAGCGTGTCGCTGCGCCGTTCAAAGGCAGTAGCGATTGCTAAAGACGTGAACCCAGCAGCGATGGTCGAAACGGTGAGAACAGTTGCTAAGGCGACTTCAATTCCGGTGCTCTCTCCACCGATAATCGAAGTTGAAGTCATGACGAATAAAATCAAGATGGGTATAATGACCAGCAGCAAAGCCTGCTCGGAGTTCCGGGCGTTCAGCACGAACTCCCATCTGGTCTGGATGGATAGCCGACGCAATGAGATCACGAGTCACCGCCCTCAAGGAGCAGACCCTCGACTTGTGCCAAGACTCCACCACGTTCACTGACATGGACATCCGAGACTTCGGCGCCGATCTGCGCACAGAAGTTCATAACGGTGCTGATGAGTGCTGCGTCAATCGGATTTTCGCTCCTCACTTGGTAGCGTCCTTGTGCTCTCTCAGCAATAGTTACGTCCTCCGCCAACGCGTTGCGAAGTGGTTCGAGCTGCAGATTGACGCGGCTGGCAAACGACATGTGAAAAGCGGATGTGACAGGGTTCGAGTCTGAGTCGAATACGACGGATCCCTTTGCTAGTGCAATAACCCTTCCACCAATTGATTCAAGATCTTCTAGAATGTGGGTGGAAATAAGGGTTGTTCGTTTGGCGGGAACCACACTGGCCAATAACGCGTAGAGGTCCCTTCGTCCTTGGGGATCAAGTCCAGCCGTTGGTTCATCGAGAATTAATATGGGGGTGTCCGCAATTAATGCAGCAGCGCACTTGAGACGCTGAAGTTCACCGCCCGAAAGATTCTTGATCATGGTTGTAGTTCTCAAGGCGAATGCATCTAACAAGACGTTCACGTCACGTACGGAATCGTGGTTCTGATCGGTTGCGTAAAGCTTGCGAAGGTATTCCAGAAAAGCCTGCGGCCTAGCGCTGGGATATGGGCGCCCGTCTTGGAGGGCTATTGCCACTTGGTGAATCCCCTCAGCGCGCCAAGATCCTGGAGTTCGCCCAAAAAGCTCTACGTTGCCTGAGCTCGGCTCTCGAAGGCCGGCAATCGTTTCAAGCAATGTGGATTTGCCAGCTCCATTGTTGCCGACAATTGCTGTCCGGCCAGCACCAAAAATGAGTGAAATGTCGGTGATTCCGCCGCCATCGGGGTATTTCACAGTGAGATCGTGCGTGGCAACAGCCAAGTAAGATTCCCTTGGCACGGGCGAAATTTCGGTCACGACCGCAGTCTAGGGATCCTTAGAGTAGACCCCCGCGGTTGCGTTAATTTCGAATTAGGCAACAATAGTGTTGTGAAATTCCCAGGAGGTGCCGCAGAGCGTGTGGCCCGTGTGCTCCTTGAAGTAGGAGCCGCGACCGCTGTGGAGGTTTCACAGACCCTGGAGACCTCTGTTCAGGCAACTCGCAGGTCGATTAATGCGCTGCTGGAAGCAGGATTCGTCGAGTCCCATGAGCGCACCCCGTTCGGTCCCAGTCCAGTCCGTGGTCGTGGAAGGCCCAGCGTGAGCTACTCGTTGACACCACTAGGACGAAGCGCCTGTGATCAAAGTTACGACGACCTAGCCCTTGAAAGCCTGCGCTTTATTGACCGAAGTTTTGGGCGTTCTGCCGTGCGAGCCTTTGCATCAGAGCGCGCCGCCCGGCTTATTTCGAGTGGCGACATATTGTCAATTGTTGACTCGCTGAACAGCGAGGGCTATGCAGCAACTCTGGCGCCCGCGTCCAATAACTCCCATGCGAGCCAGTTATGCCAGCATCACTGTCCGGTAGTCGAGGCAGCGAGTGAATTTCCGGAGTTGTGCGAAGAAGAAACAGCAGCTTTCGGAGTTGCATTGGGTCAACACGTAACCAGGCTCGCCACTTTGGCCCACGGGGATCCAATTTGTACAACCCTAATCCCAAGTCCAGTACCAAGCAGTCAAGTAAACAAACAGGAAAAGTCCGTTCAACACACTCGCAATTCGCGGGTAAGTCGAGAGGTATCAGCATGAGCACAACGATTCCCAATGCCAAAAGTGACAACGCTAAAAGTGAGCAGGATGCGACAATTGAGTCCCTGGCGAACTACGAGTACGGCTGGAGCGATGCCAGCGATGCGGGTGCGAACGCTCGCCGAGGAATCAATGAGGAAGTTGTCCGAGACATCTCGGCCAAGAAGAATGAGCCGCAGTGGATGCTTGACCTACGGCTCAAAGGGTTGAAGCTCTTCGAAAAGAAGCCAATGCCACATTGGGGTTCAGACCTCACCGGAATTCACTTTGACACGATTAAATACTTTGTGCGCTCGACCGAGAAGCAGGCAACCGACTGGAATGACCTCCCAGACGACATTAAGAACACTTACGACCGTTTGGGAATCCCTGAGGCTGAGAAGCAACGCCTAGTTGGCGGCGTTGCCGCACAATACGAATCTGAGGTTGTTTACCACAAAATCCGTGAAGACCTCGAGGAACTCGGTGTCCTGTTTATCGACACTGACACGGCACTTAAAGAGCATGAAGATATTTTCAAAGAATATTTTGGCTCAGTAATTCCCGTGGGCGACAATAAATTCGCGGCGCTCAATACTTCAGTGTGGTCCGGTGGTTCGTTTATCTATGTCCCCAAAGGTGTGCACGTTGACATCCCGTTGCAGGCCTACTTCAGGATCAATACAGAGAACATGGGTCAATTCGAGCGCACTTTGATCATCGTCGACGAAGACGCTTACGTGCACTACGTAGAAGGTTGCACGGCACCTATTTACTCCAGCGACTCATTGCACTCCGCCGTTGTCGAGATTATCGTCAAAAAAGGCGGACGTTGCCGTTACACGACCATCCAAAACTGGTCCACAAACGTGTACAACCTGGTCACCAAGCGGGCAATTGCCCACGAAGGTGCCACTATGGAGTGGGTCGACGGAAACCTAGGTAGCAAAGTAACCATGAAGTACCCAGCCGTTGTCATGACAGGCGAGCACGCTCGCGGGGAGACCCTCTCGATCGCATTTGCCGGCCCCGGACAACACCAAGATGCAGGTGCCAAGATGGTGCACGCCGCCCCACATACGTCGTCTTCGATTATTAGTAAGTCGGTTGCGCGTGGTGGCGGTCGAACCAGTTACCGGGGTTTGGTGCAAGTAGTTGAAGGTGCACACAATTCCAAGAGCACCGTGAAATGTGATGCACTGCTAGTGGATGACATCAGCCGTTCAGACACCTATCCGTATGTGGACGTCCGCGAAGACGACGTTCAGATGGGCCACGAAGCAACCGTCTCCAAAGTAAGTGAAGAACAATTGTTTTATCTCATGACCCGCGGACTCAACGAAGACGAAGCAATGGCCATGATCGTTCGTGGGTTTGTCGAGCCAATTGCTCGTGAACTCCCCATGGAATATGCGATCGAACTGAACCGGCTCATTGAACTCCAAATGGAAGGAGCTGTTGGGTGAGAGCTCCCACAGTCGCACCAGCAACAGATCTTGCACCACGCGTTTTCTCCCGAGAGGTTTCCGACTTCGGGGTCCCCAATGGTCGCGAAGAAGAATGGCGGTTCGCACCGGTCAGGAAATTGGCGGCATTCTTCGAGCCAGCAGATTGGGGAACCGTCGGTCTTTCTGGGAAGCACGAGGC
>DKME01000018.1 GCA_002469525.1 Actinobacteria bacterium UBA7422 | reverse complement strand
TGCGCTCGCCGAAGGCGGAAGCGATGCAGAGCATGCAGTTCGGCTCATGACCTCCGACGACGTGCGCAGTGCCTGCGACATTTTTGCAGGGGTTTTTCACGACTCAGAAGGTGTTGACGGTCGCGTGTCCATCGAGGTGGACCCCCGACTTGCCCGAAATACGCAAGCGACAATCGAAGAAGCCCAAGTGTTGTGGGATCTTGTCGACCGTGAAAATCTATTAATCAAAATTCCCGCGACCCTAGAGGGTCTTCCAGCGATCACCGAGGTGATTGGGCGAGGAATCAGCGTCAACGTAACGTTGATTTTCTCTGTTGATCGGTACGTGCAGGTCATGGATGCCTATATGTCCGGTCTCGAATTGGCTCAAACGCGGGGCCATGACATTTCACGCATTCAGTCCGTAGCGTCGTTCTTTGTGAGCCGAGTTGACACCGCGATAGATGCGCAACTGAGCGCTATGGCCAAGGATAAGGCAACAGCTCTCATGGGAATGGCCGCAATAGTGAATGCTCGCTTGGCATGGCAGGCGTACATCGACGTTCTCGCAACTCACCGATGGAAGTCTCTGGAGAACGCGAACCCGCAACGTCCGCTTTGGGCCTCAACAGGGGTAAAGGATCCCACCTACTCGGACACCCGGTACGTCATAGATTTGGTCGCTCCCGGTTGCGTGAACACCATGCCTGAAAAGACGCTCTTTGCGGTTGCTGACCACGGTGTATTTGTGGGTGACACGGTCTCAGGAACCCAAGATGCCTCGGCGAATATTTGGGCGGAACTAGCAGCCCTCGGGATCGACGGTGAGGCTGTGTGCGTTGAGTTGGAGACTGAAGGTGTTGCCAAGTTCGAACAAGCATGGGTTTCATTGTTAGACACGGTTGCGAAGGCACTGGCGCGTGCCTGACACCACCCACGTAAACCCACTGCGGGAGCAGGAGGACCAACGGCTACCTCGCGTGGCAGGACCGTGTGCTCTCATCCTGTTCGGGGTCACGGGTGATCTCAGTCGAAAGAAAGTTATGCCTGCTATTTACGACCTGGCAAATAGAGGTTTACTACCTCCGGGCTTCGCCCTTGTTGGTTTCGCAAGGCGAGACTGGGCCGACCAAGACTTTGCCCAAGAAGTGCATGACGCGGTTAAGGAGCATGCTCGTACACCATTTCGTGAAGAAACATGGAAGCAGCTCGCCGCCGGAATTCGCTTTGTCGACGGTGACCTAACAGATCCCTCGGCCTACCAGCGGATCTCAGATGTTGTTTCCGAACTTGATCGCACAATGGGCACCCAAGGGAATCATGCCTTTTACCTATCTATCCCCCCTGGCCTGTTTCCAGCAGTTCTAGAAAACCTAGAAAGTTCAGGTCTAGCAAATAGCCCTACTCCTCACTCTTGGCGCCGTGTCGTTATCGAAAAACCCTTTGGTCACAACCTGCACAGTGCACAAGAACTCAATAAACTCGTTGACAGCGTTTTCCCGCCAGGAAGCGTATTTCGAATAGACCATTATTTGGGTAAGGAAACCGTTCAAAATATTCTCGCCGTGCGTTTTGCCAATGCCATGTTCGAGCCACTCTGGAATAACAATTACGTAGACAATGTGCAAATCACCATGGCCGAAGACATCGGTATCGGTGGGAGAGCAGGCTATTACGACGGTATTGGCGCGGCACGAGACGTCATTCAAAACCACCTCCTGCAACTGTTGGCACTCACTGCCATGGAGGAACCGCTATCTTTTAGCGCAGACGATGTCCGCGCCGAAAAGGAAAAGGCGTTGCGGGCTGTCACCGTCCCTAAAGACATTGCCGCGCATTCATCACGCGGTCAATACGAAGCCGGGTGGCAGGGAGGAATCCCAGTGAAAGGCTACCTCGAAGAAGCTGGGATCGCCCCTGATTCGACGACGGACACTTTCGCCGCGATGCGCCTGAATGTGGAGAATCGGCGTTGGGCCGGGGTTCCGTTCTACCTGCGCACTGGCAAGCGACTCGGGCGCCGTGTCACGGAGGTCGCAATAATTTTCAAACGCGCTCCGCACTTGCCGTTTAACTCATCTTCTGTTGAAGAACTAAGTAACAATGCCCTCGTGTTTCGAATTCAACCCGACGAAGGTGTCACGGTCCGATTCGGATCAAAAGTTCCAGACACAAGTTCAATTCAAGTTCGAGACGTCACAATGGACTTCCAGTACGGCGACTCATTTGTTGATACCAGTCCAGAAGCCTATGAACGACTGATCTTGGACGTGCTATTGGGAGATCCACCCCTATTCCCCAGACACGAAGAAGTCGAACTGAGCTGGAGAATCCTTGACCCGATCTTGAATCACTGGGCGGATGCCGGTGCACCCGAACAGTATGCATCTGGGGGCTGGGGACCAGCATCATCCTACGAAATGATCGCACTCGATGGACGCACGTGGAGACGACCATGATTCGACTCGAAGACACCAGCGGCGGTGCAGTCGCAGCAGCAATCTCCGCCGAGCGGCACCGACAGGGATCCCCGACAACGGGAATGGTTCTTACAATGTTGATCCTCACCGATGAGGAGTATCAGTCAGATGCAACATCCGGGGCCGTCTTCGCTGCTCGACAACATCCCATGCGAATCGTGACCGTCATTCCCCGGCCTGGCCGCACCGGACACGCACTCGACGCAGAAATCGCTGTCGGTGGTGACGATGGACCGGGTGAACTTGCCGTATTACGGCTTCGAGGGGAGTTGGCCGAGCATGCAAATTCAGTCATCATCCCCTTATTGCTCTCGGACACTCCCGTAGTCGCTTTTTGGCCGTCAAATGCACCATTAGTTCCCGCAGAAGATCCAATTGGCAGGCATGCTCAGCGGCGAATCACAGACTCTGCCACTTCCACCGATCCCTTAGAGGCTTTGCGGGAGCGCGGTCGAGGGTACCGACCGGGTGATACAGACCTTGCTTGGTCTCGGTTAACACCTTGGCGTTCTATCCTCGCTGCTGCATTTGACCAACGGGTTGAAAAAGTGACAGGTGGGCTAATCGTGGCTGATCATGACAATCCAAGCGCTGCGCTGTTGGGAGTGTGGCTTGCACACAGACTCAAGGCTTCGATCGAAATCCAATGGAGTGACACACCTGGGATCACCTCCGTCCAACTCTTCACGGAAGAGGGTGAGATTGCTGTCACCAGGCCCGACGGCGTGGCGGCGACCCTGTCGCGAACGGGCATCCCGGACGCACTAATTTCACTCCCGCGTCGCGACTTAACAACGTTACTCAATGAAGACCTTCGACGGCTTGATCCTGACGAGGTCTACGGCTGGGTGATCACAACTTTTGCTGGGGAAACAACGTGATACCAACCCTCATTGACTCACCGGATCCCGTGCGCTTGGTACTGGAAACCCTCGTCGATAAACTCAATTCCACGCGAGCCGCAGTCCCACATCACGTCGTACTCACAGGTGGTACACATGGAATGGAGATCACTCGAGGGTTGGCACAGGTTGCGGCAGCGGTTCCCTCCGAAATTTGGGCTCACACGCATCTGTGGTGGGGGGACGAGAGATTCGTCGAATCCACATCACGTGATCGCAATGACTTTGAGATCAAAGATGTTCTTGGGAATTATTTCATTGAGGCCAACGTTCATCGGGTCCCTGCAGCAGATTTAGTTTCTACCGTCTATCGCTCCGCTGAGATCTATTCACAGGAGATGCGGAACTTTGAAACGGACGGCATGCCATTGAAGTTCACCGTTGTCATTTTGGGAGTTGGACCCGACGGTCATGTCGCCTCGCTCTTTCCGGGACGCCCTGAACTTAACTCGACTGAAATTGCGCTCCCTGTATTTAATTCTCCAAAGCCGCCGCCCACACGGGTAACTTTGAGTTTCACCACCTTAAACAATTCACATTGCACACTACTTTTGGCAGGTGGGGCAATCAAAAAAGACGCTTTGGAATCGATTATGTCTTCGCAGGGAACCGTCAATGCCACCCCTGCGAGGGGCATATCAGCCGCGGAGTTATACGCCTTGGCCTAAGTCGTTATTTTCCGTGTAACTTGTCAATCGCTTCCTGCAATATCGCGGCACCGTCTTTATCTGATCTGCGTTCTTTTACATACGCTAAGTGGGTCTTGTACGGCTCAATTTTTGGAGGCATTGGAGGGTTTTCTTTGTCAGGTCCAGCGGGTAGGCCGCAACGTGGACAGTCCCACTCTTCGGGTATCTCAGCTTCAGCCGCGAAACTTGGCTTCGATTCATGGCTTCTGCTGCACCAAAACGAGACGAAGAATCGTGGTGCGGCGTCACCGCGCTCTGCTTCCCCCATTGGACCTGCGCCGACACGACTTCCACGAATTGCACTTCCACCGGCCATGACTAACTCCTTTGTCAAGCGATTTTCTAGAGGGACTTTTTAGAGCGATTATTACAAAGCGAGTGATTAATGTTTAAGAACCTGTTCGAACCAGTAGGCCAACGGCCACAATTGACGCAGCCCAAATCAAGCCCAGACCAACGGTCAATCGATCCAGGTTCTTCTCAGCGACGGAGGAACCACCAACCGAGGAACTAACACCGCCGCCAAAGAGGTCCGACAGTCCCCCACCTTTGCCACGGTGCAACAGAATCAAAACAATGAGAAGGACGCTGGTGATTATGAGAATTACAGCTAGTCCGATGGTCAGGGCAGTAAGCATTACCGGTTCAGGACCTTTCGATTGCTGGGCAAATTACGAACTTCATGGTATGCCCATGAGGGATTCACAGGTCGGCCGGGTGCATCCGGTAGCGGATGATTCCAACAAACTCGTCCGGGTCAAGGCTGGCCCCGCCGACGAGAGCGCCATCAATATCTTTCTGGGCCATAATCGCCGCGACATTGTCCGCTTTGACCGAACCGCCGTACAGGACCCGAACACTCTTGGCAGCTTCCCCACTCCACTGTGCGGCGACATGTGCGCGAATCGCAGAACACACTTCTTGTGCGTCCTCTGGGGTTGCAACTGCACCCGTCCCGATTGCCCATACTGGTTCATACGCGATCACGAGGTGACCCACGACCTCTGCACTGAGACCCGCGAGGGATGCGGTCACTTGATCGAGAACGAATTCAACTGTTCCGCCGGCTTCACGGATTTCCAATGACTCACCGACGCAGACAATCGGGGTGAGGTCGTTAGCCAGTGCCGCATGCGTTTTTGCATTAACAACTTCGCTGCTTTCCCCATGGTGAGCCCTTCGCTCGCTGTGTCCGGTGAGGACGTAGGTACAGCCAAGCTTTGCGAGCATTGATCCTGCAATATCCCCGGTGTGTGCACCTTTTGCGTGTGGTGAGACGTCTTGGGCCCCGTACTTAATGTCATATTTGTCGCCCTCAATCAGAGTTTGGACCGATCGCAGATCCGTGAATGGAGGGATCACAGCAACGTCAACCGCTGCAAAATCAGTTTCATTGAGTGCAAATGCCAACTTTTGCACCAGAGCGATAGCCTCGAAATGGTTGATGTTCATTTTCCAATTGCCCGCCATGAGTGGCATCCGGGATTCTGACTTAGCCATTACTTACTTACCTTTCAATACGGTGAGGCCTGGGAGTTCTTTACCCTCGAGGAATTCAAGGCTCGCACCTCCGCCTGTGCTTATGTGATCAAACGCTTGTTCGTTTACGTCCAAAATGCGAACTGCCGCGGCAGAGTCTCCCCCGCCAATTACGGTAAATCCCGGGCAGGCTGCCATTGCTTGGGCAACTGCCAAAGTTCCACCTGCGAATGCCGGCATTTCGAAAACACCCATTGGTCCGTTCCACACAACCGTTGCCGACTTCGCTATCACTTTCGAATAGAGTTCACGAGTCCGTGGACCAATATCCAGACCCATTGAGTGAGCAGGAATGTTCGAACGCTCGACAATCTGCGTTGTGGCATCGGGTGCAAATCGATCCGCAACCACAAAATCAACGGGCAGCATTAAATTAACACCAAGTTCCTCCGCTTTAGTGAGAAAACCTTTGACCGTGTCGACGAAGTCAGGTTGCGAGATTGAATCACCTACTTCAAGGCCCATGGCGAGCAGAAATGTATACGCCATGCCGCCACCAATTAACAGGCTGTCCACTTTGGGCAGAAGGGATTCGATCACGCCGAGTTTGTCTCCCACTTTACTTCCGCCAAGGATCACCGTATATGGACGCTCAGCTCCCTCGAGTAAACGCGCAAATACCTCACTTTCGCGCGCGACTAGAAGGCCAGCCGCACTCGGGAGCATGTTCGCAAATTCGGTGACGGACGCTTGTTCCCGGTGAACTACCCCGAAACCATCGCTGACGAATGCGTCAGCCCACTTCGCCCAGATGGCAGCGAGCTCGGCACGTTCTGACGGGTCTTTACTCGTCTCACGGGGATCAAAGCGTGTGTTTTCAAGTAACGCAACTTCACCGAGCTTCAGTGAGTCAATGACTCGTTGATCGCCCGATGGGTTGGTGGAAAAAGCCACGGTCGATCCAAGTAGTTCACTGAGTCTCCGAGCTACCGGAGCCAACGAGAGTGACGAGACTTCACCCTTTGGCCGACCCAAATGAGCGAGAATCACCACTCGTGAACCAGCCTGCTGTAACGCACGAATCGTGGGAAGCGCACCAGCGATTCGTAGATCGTCGGTGATCTCGCCCTGTGGGTCGAGCGGGACGTTGAAGTCGCACCGAAGTGCGACCGTTGAACCTGGGAGAACTAAGTCAGCCAGTGTGCGCACTAGAGCTTCGCACCGACGAATGTCACGATGTCGATTAGTCGGTTGCTGTAACCCCACTCATTGTCATACCAACCCAAAACCTTCACCATGTTGCCATTTGCGATCGTTAAGGAAGCGTCGAAAATACACGAGGCTGGATCGGTCACAATGTCCGAGGAAACAATTGGGTCTTCGGTGTACTGCAGAATGCCTTTCAGGGCACCCTCTGCTGCAGCCTTCACGACCGCGTTGATCTCTTCCTTTGTTGCAGCGGTCCTTAATTCAACCGTAAGGTCGGTTGCTGAACCTGTTGGTACGGGGACACGCATGGCATACCCGTCGAGTTTGCCCTTTAAATGCGGCATAACGAGTGCAATCGCCTTCGCCGCACCTGTGCTTGTGGGGATCATGTTGAGCGCTGCCGCGCGGGCGCGGCGGAGATCGCTGTGGGGGAAGTCCAAAATACTCTGGTCATTTGTGTACGCGTGGATAGTGGTCATGAGGCCGCGTTCAATTCCAAATGCGTCGTCGATTGCCTTTGCCATTGGAGCCAGGCAGTTCGTGGTGCAGGAAGCATTTGAAATTATGTGGTCGGTTTCAGGGTTGTACTTTTCTTGGTTAACCCCCATGACGATCGTGATGTCTTCACCTTTGGCAGGTGCTGAGATAATTACTTTTTTGGCCCCTGCCGTGATGTGCTTGCGAGCTGCGTCTGCATCGGTGAAGAATCCCGTGGACTCGACCACTATGTCAGCGCCAACCTCACCCCAAGGCAGGTCGGCCGGATCACGCTGTGCGAACACTGGGATTCGGACGCCATTCACAACGATTGCGCCCTCTTCGGCTTCAACCGTTCCATTGAATCGACCCAAAATACTGTCGTACTTCAGTAGGTGTGCCAGCGTCTTGGTGTCGGTGAGATCGTTGATTCCGACAACCGTAATGTCTGCGCCACTTAC
>DKME01000148.1:6339-6502 GCA_002469525.1 Actinobacteria bacterium UBA7422 | reverse complement strand
AACGATTCCGTAGTTGACTTCGGTGTCCCACAGCTCCTTGGAGGCAGGCACTTTCCCCTTTTTGATGTCCTTAAGTGCTTTTTGAATCAAGGTCACGCGGTCGGCGGGAGTGCCTTGGCCGTCGGGGTACGTGTGAACCGAAATAACGTCAACCGGCCACTTG
>DKME01000148.1:0-6320 GCA_002469525.1 Actinobacteria bacterium UBA7422 | reverse complement strand
TTGAGGTACTCGGGAAAAAAGCGCTTGTACGAGCTGGCCAGACGCACCGTGCTGCTAGCGCTAACAATCTTGGCTGTCGGATCGTTTTTCCGGATTATCTTGGTAGCTGCTTGGGTCAACTCCGCCATCTGCTTGGGCGTGCCAGCCCAGAAGTTCTTCAGGTCAGCTTCGTTCCAAATTTGATACGAGTCGATACTCTCGGCATAGCGAGAAGTGACCGCCTTGACCCAGTTCTTCCAGTCTTTCATTTTGGGAACCGAGGCTGCGCCCTTATTGGGGTAGGTACCTTGCTTCTTATTAGTTGCCGCCCATTTCGGAGTGCTACCGAGCACGTACATGGTTGAGACTTTTTGGGAGTTAGCGTTAGCAATCGCGTTGTCTAAGCCGGTCCACCAGAACAAGTTCTTTTTTTGTTGCACCTGACCCCAAGTGACACCCGAATCCCAGAGTCGAATTGAGCCATAGGTCGAAGTGGGGTCACCACCATTGGCGATCTGCGGAACGTGAAGTCCAAAGGCCGCTTCAGGGAGTGGCTGCACGTCTGCCTGGGCACCAGGCACCGCAATGATTGAGGTGCCGGCAAAAGCAAGGGCCGCGAGACCAGCAATAAAAGATCGACGCATGAAAAACCTTTCAAATGAGGGAAGGTGCTGAATATACGTCCTTGAACCTAACCCATCAGGCTGGAAATTTGGGTCACCGACGCCGTAAAATATACAAACTTTGGCCATCTGTTTCTTGGCCGTACTCGAAACGGTCGACCGCTAATCCCCCTAAGTTCACGAGGGATTCGAAGTACTGGCGTGAGAAGCGAGTGCAGTGCAGCCGTCCTTTCCACTCCAACGGGCCATAACCGGCAGGATTCTCTTCCCAGTCAGGAACGTCTTCCTCAACAAAGCACGTAACGAATGCCTTACCGGTCGTCGTGAGCGCTTGCCCTAGTAATTCCAAATACCCTGCGGTGTCAACAGCGTTCATGTGACTAAACACCGAATAGGCATAGAACACGTCAACACTGTGGGGATCCGCACTCAAAGTGCGCTCAGGTGAACCATCTGGGTTGTACCGCTCGTTACTCACGTCAACGTAGGTGAACCGGTAACCTTCACTCGCCAAATTTTCCTGCGCCCAGTCGATTAATTCACGTTGAACGTCAACTCCGTGGTAGTCACGGATCGAGGGGAAATACTCCTTTACGCCAATTGCCAGGCGACCTGCGCCACAACCCCAGTCGAGTAGTGAGGACTCGGGATTCAGACCGCAATACTTTTCCAGGCGCCTCACATCTCGTACCGCAGTCTTTATGAACGCTTTGTCATTCTTAAAGTGTTTGCCACCCATCCGGTATTTCGACGGGGGCAGCGGGGTCTTCGACTTCCCACCAATGGACAGATTCCCAATTTTCACCACAACCCAACAGTATCCCCAACTCGTTCAGATCTGTCACCTTCCACACGGAGTTGGAGTTTAGGCGGCTAGTGACGCCTCATTTTCCTTGACGGGCTTGTGCAAGAGCTATTTCTCGCGTAGTGCTTCGCTCAACCACCAGTCCGTATTGCTCGTCAGCGGGCGTGTTTAACCCGATACCTGTGAATACACCTGTCCCGGGGCTTTTGCGAGGAATACGCCTCACCTAGCGCCATAACCTTGAGGGGTGAATCGAATCATCCTGGAAATACGGCGGTGAATAGTTCTTTCGGGTTTTAGCCTTTCGGTCATAGCTCTCTGGGGCACGTACCCAAGTGCAGCCCCTGAGTCTGACTCAGAGGTCAACGAGGAGAAAAGCGCAATGACGATGAATCAAGAACCTGACGGTCCAGAAGACGCCACACCAGCCGGTGATGTCTCCCCAGCCGACTTGACGGATCAACAAATAGAAGAGGTCACTGGCGGGACGTTGGGAGGCCTTTTAGTCACGGGAGGAATGGATTACAGCTGTAACGGGCAAGGGGGATACCCCGGGAATTAACGATACCTCTGAGGCAGGGCGAAAGTGGCCTTGTTGAACCACTCGACGAAGACTCGACGAAGAGAAGACGGACGCGGCAGTCTCGAGTCCAACCGCAATACTTGCCGCGATCTGGATATCGGTGGTGAGATATGAGTCGCGTCAAAGTCCTCCGTCCGCGCGTAGAGGCGCAAGCACCTCAGAGCCCAAAACGCTAATGGCCGCTAACGGGTCAGGTCCAAGCGGAGGGCCAAAGGACAGGTGCCGAGCACCGAGTTGAATCAGTCCCCGACAGCGGTCCACAACCTGTTCAGGGGTTCCCACCATTCCGAGTTGCAACATCTGGTCGGTGACGTGGGAGACAGCGGTGTCGAGCCCGTGGGTTTCTAACAACTCAGAGACCTTCGCCATTTCGACAGGATCAACCCCTACTTTTTCAACTAGATGCGGGGCAAATGCGCCACCGTAATAGGCAATTTTTTCCGCCATTGCCCGTCGGGTGGCTTCCTCATCCCTTCCCACTGACACCCAGAAGCAAGCGGGTAGATCAATGTCGTCCATGCTTCGCCCTGCCGACTGGGCACCCTGCTCAACCAACTCGAGCACCTCGGCGAAGTGTTCCGGGGGGTACAGCAATGGCAAACCACCGTCGGCTATCTCCCCAATCATGCGCGTCATTTTTGGACTCATGCTGCCCAGGTAAATGGGTGTTTCCGCGGGGAAACGTAAATATCCCTCGCTCGACCAATGTGAATCGTGATCGGCTGGCTTTTCCCCACGCACGAGTTCTTTAATTGCCAGGATCGCCGCCCTAGTCGTCGCCAGGGGTTTAGCCCGGTCAAGACCAGCCCACGAAAGAAATGAGTCAGCACCCGCACCCAATCCCAACATGAACCGACCCTGCGTCGCTTCGGTAGCCGTGGCTGCCAGCATGGCCAGTTCAGACGGATGAACAGAGTAGGGATTCATGATCCCAATGCCGAAATGAATCCGAGTGGTGTTGCTGGCAACCATGCCGGCGAGAAACGGTGCTGATCGCAAAAATAGGTCATTGGAAAACCAAAACTGGTCGAATCCCGCTTCTTCGGCGGCAACCGCGAGTTTCACTAAGTCTGCTGGGGAGGAGTCATTGTTCACCCGGAGGGAAAATTTCATTAACTGCTCACTTCCACGGTTGAATGTTGCACAATGCTCTCCACTTCAATTTCGACGAGTAGGTTGTCGCCCACGAGGGAATGCACAAAAAGGGTGGTGTTGGCCGGGCTCACATGCCCGAGCAACTCCGCATGGGCATGAGATGCTTCCAATGGGTCAGCACCTGGCACCAAGAACATTCGCGTGCGAATTATGGAGTTGACCGTTCCTCCCAAGGCCTCGACCGCGGCTAGTCCTCTGGAGAGCGCGTCCTTGACTTGGTGATACGTGCTGCTGAAATGTTCCGGTGGGAGCGAGTCAAGATCGGCTGTCGTTCCACTCACGGCGATCAGATTCCCTATTCGGCTCGCACGGGAATACCCTGCGATCTCTTGCCACGCAGTGCTGTCACGAAATCGATCACCAATCATGGGTTGATTTACGGATTGATTCATTGGTTGAGTGTGTCAGACACGGCTCGCTCGCAGGCGCGTGATTTCAAAAACCTGTGAAGGGATCATTTGATGAATGTACCGGAATTCATGTCGAAGGTGGCACCGCTGAGGTGTCGGGCCGTTCCTGCCGCAAGGAAAGCCGTTAAGCGGCCTACTTGGTCTGGTGTTGTGGTCGTGGTCTTGTGATCCGGGGCCACGATGTGAGCGAGAATATTTGCCGCCGCGTAATTTCTCGCAATGGTTTTTGTTACTGACTCAATTGCCGCAATGCTTGCACCATAGGCAAAGAGATCACTTTCAATTTGTGAAATGTTTGGAGAACAATCAGAGACGGTGATGAAAACTCCGCCACCGTTTCCGAGGAAATGTGCCACTGCCGCCTTCATGAGTGCGCTCGGTCCTACAACATTCGACGACCACACCTCTTGCCAAGCAGCGTCCCATTCGCTGTCCGTGTCAGTCACGCTGGCACGAGGCATGCACGCGCTATTGAGAACCACAACGTCGATCACTTCGTGTTCGATTCCTTCCCACAACGCGCGGGCTGATTCTTGCGAATCGACTGTTGTTTGAATCAATTTTTGTTGAGAGTTAAGCAAGGGGACTGGGCCGTCAGGGACCTGCGGCACCTGAGTCAATACGGTCGCTCCCGCAGCGGACATTGCGCCGGCTATTGCCGGGCCGTTCCCACTGGTTGCGTTCGTGAGCAAAATTGTTTTTCCCGTGAGTCCACCTTCACCCGCGGTTGGCCACTCGATTGGTCCGGCCATTAATTTTCACTCCCCACGAGGGCTGCCGCGGGGCTTGCGAATCTGTCGAACCGAAATGCTGACAGGTCTCGTTCTGACTCACCATTTAATGTCAGTTCGGCGAGTGTTTTACCCAGTAGTGGACCGGCCGAAAAACCTAGTGACGGATAAATGCCCACGTAAGCCCCGGGGAACCCGGGCAGCGAGTCAATTACGGGTCGTTGATCAGGTGTTTGGCTTCCCATTCCCACCCAGGTTCGAATCACTTTGACCGGCGACAGGCCCGGAACAACCTTCAAGGCCACCCGCAAGTTTGAACGCAGGGAATCGGGGTTCACACTGATACTCCCGTCAGAATGTGTGGTTGCCGGCCACCCTCCTCCGATCAAAACCGAACCTGACTTTGCTTGCTTGAGGGTTAACTTCTCTGTCGTGAAATAAAACAGGTACTTGATGTAGTGCTGAATCTGTTCGGTCACACTGACCTGCACCGGGGAATTCACAACTTGGGCGTCGAGTCCCAGTGGACCAACAAGGCGAGATAAACCAGCATTAGAAGTCAGCACAATTTTCTTGCACCGGTAATCCCCCGAGGTAGTGGTGAGTAGAAAGGAGTCTTTCATTTTGTCAATCTTGAGAACCTCGACACCGGTGTGAATTGTTGCACCGAGTTCCCGTGCTTTCTTGGCAAATGCTGGGGTCGCTAGGAGCGGGTTAGCTTTACCCTCAATCGGACAAAATGCGGCTCCCACCATGTGCTGGGAAACATAGGGAGCCTTCGCTACCAGTTCGGACTGTGAAAGCATGGTTGAAGGGATTCCAATGCTGTTTTCTAAGTCCACTTTTATCTGGAGTTGCCGGAGATCTTCTTCTTTCTCCGCCACCATGATTCCACCATTGGAGGAAATCTCAAGATCAGAGTTTAACAACTCGGGAAGCCCTTTCCAGAGGCTAATGGAGTCTGCAAGAAATTCCAATGCTGGCAAAAAAGTGCGGGCCCAGTCAACACCCAACTGATCAAATGGTTCGTATTGAATCTGCCCGTGCAAACTACCCGCATTGCGACCTGAAGCTCCCGTGTTGAGGTCGTACATGTCAAGTAGTGCGGCATGCGCACCATTTTGAGCTAGATAAAAACATGTTGCGGCGCCAGCGATTCCGCCGCCAATGACAATTGTGTCAAACTGCTCTTGTTTAAGAAACTCGTTCCTTGGGGTCGACACAACATGTACATTACTCTTTACCCAATGACCTGCTCACACAAAGGATTATGACTGTGAAACCATTTGCCGGTAGTTACGGAGTTCTCGTTACACCTTTCACCGAGAAGGAACAAGAACTCGATATCGAAGCCCTCAAAGGCCTCCTTGATTGGCAAATTTCTTGCGGGTCACCCGGTGTAATCCTGTTAGGAACCACCGGTGAATTTCTGACAATCACGGATTCAGAGCGAACCGAGATAGTGAAGTCCAGTGTCCAACATGTTGCCGGTCGCATGGATGTACTCGTGGGAACAATGAATGCTGCAACAAAGAACGCAACGCGTTACAGCAAAGAAGCCGAAGACTTAGGCGCTGACGGACTCATGATCCTTCCGCCGTACTACTACACACCAACGGAATCTGAGATCACCAAATACTACGAGAGCATTTGCAAAGAAGTTTCACTTCCTATCATGATCTACAACAACCCTTTCACCTCAAATGTGGACATGTCCGCAAAGTTTGTTGGGCAGCTCACCAAGGAGTTTGACAACATTCGCTACATCAAAGAAGCCAGCATGGATTTGGGTCGCATCCCTGACATTATTGAGTATTCCGACGGCCTCATGCATGTTTTTGCCGGCGAACGAGTGGTGGACTCTTACTTACTAGGGGCAACGGGATACGTGAATCCGTATGCCAACTACATCCCGGAAGCTTCTACCGAGATTTGCAATTTGCTTGCTGCCGGCGAAATTGAGCAGGCTCGCAGACTCGGACAATTAATTGCAAAGATTGATCACATAATCGCTCAAGGACACCCCACCTACGG
>DKME01000030.1 GCA_002469525.1 Actinobacteria bacterium UBA7422 | reverse complement strand
GTTGTCAAGGCACCAATTAACTCTGATGCATTTGGCGATGCGATTATCCCAGTCGCTTCGAATGGAACTATTGCGCTGGCAACATCGGCAGGGGCAACCGATGTCACGGTCGATGTACTGGGGTACTACCCCAATGGCTCTGAAGTAGAAAACAAGTCCGAAGTCGTTAGCGACACCGTGGTTGCACCGATGACCGAATTTGGGCCAACCCCAGCGCCTGTGCCAGAAGCACCGGCAGCCCCAGCCCCAGCACCTGCGGCGCCAGTCGGTCCACCCGAAGAAGGCGAATTCATTGGAATCGGCGCTGAACTGGGTTACGAATCGGTGAGTCAAGGCGCCATCCAGCCAGGGGAGACTCGAACGGTCACACTGAACTCCCTGCCCGCTGAAGCAACGAGCGCACTCGTTACCGTCACCACCAGTGAATCGACGAAAAAAGGCAAATTACGCATCGGGCAAATTGGTGAGAAAGTAAATGCGGCAACGCTGAAAGTTCGAAAAGCTAAAACGCGCACTGCGATTTTGGTTGTGCCCGTTGTGGGTGGCACGGTGCAGCTCTCAGCGTCAAAAAAGCCAACGGTTCAGGTGAAGGTCGAGGTGCTCGGGTACCGAACGAGCTCCCTGCCACTGAAGGCAAAAGGAATGTCTTCGCGCAAACTCGTGAATACCAAGTTTGATGGCACCGAGGTAAAACTGGCGAAGGTGACCGGCCTTGGCAAAGTGCCAAAGAAGAAGAAAAAGGTCGCCGCGGTAATTCTTAGGATTACCACTAAAGGCAAGGGTGCCGACGGTAGATTCGTCGGTTACGCCGTGGGTGGTGTAGATCGCGGATCACGCTCAGCAACTGTTGCTGCTTCGGGTAAGACAACATCAATTGTGGTGGCCGAAGTTGGGGATAAAGGACTAATAGCACTCGTCTCGAACGTTCCCACCAAAGCTAAAGTTCGGGTGATCGGCTTCATTCGGCGCTGACTTTCGCCATTGATTTTATTGTCGGAGGCACGCCCTAGACTGCACTAATGCCTGATTTGAGCCAGTCCCAGTTGTTTTCTGAACAGGAACCTTCAACACGTGGTGACAATTTGCTCGATGACCTGAATCCTGCACAGCGTCAGGCTGTTGAGCATCGCGGTGGCCCACTTCTCATAGTGGCAGGTGCTGGATCAGGTAAGACTCGAGTGTTGACCCGACGGATTGCGCATCTACTCGCAACAGGGGATGCGACACCAGGGCAAATTCTCGCAATCACTTTCACCAATAAGGCCGCAGCTGAAATGAAAGAACGCGTCGCCGACATTGTTGGGCCAGCCGGGCGCACCATGTGGGTGTCTACTTTTCACAGTGCCTGCGTTCGCATTTTGCGCGCGGAAGCGCACCGCTTGGGAGTCAAGAGCAACTTCACAATTTATGACACTCAAGATTCACTGCGCCTGATCACCTTGATCCTCCGAGATTTCAACATTGACGCAAAAAATACCCGTCCGCGCATGGTGCTTTCCCGAATTTCATCGGCAAAAAATGAATTAGTTGACCACGAAACTTTTCTTACCAACACCCAATTGGCGTCGGACAAAGAAGCTGCAATTGAATCGGTTATCGCCCAAATTTACCGCGAGTATCAAAATCGATTAAACCTTGCGAACGCTTTTGATTTCGATGACCTGATTGGTTCAACCGTTGCGCTGCTGCAGTTGTTCCCCGAGGTGGCCAATATGTATCGCCGCCGTTTTCGCCAGATCATGGTAGACGAATACCAGGACACCAACCACGCCCAATACATGCTGATCAAGGAGCTGGTGGGAACCGTTGCGGTGTCGCCCGACTCACCTCCGCCAGGTGAGCTGTGCGTGGTCGGTGACGCGGACCAGTCGATTTATGCTTTCCGTGGCGCAACGATTCGGAACATTGAAGAGTTTGAGCGGGACTACCCCGATGCAGCCACGATCATGTTGGAGCAGAACTACCGGTCAACCCAGACAATTCTCAGCGCGGCCAACGCCGTAATCTCGAAAAACACTTCGCGACGGGCTAAGAATCTATGGACTGACTCGGGCGACGGGGATTTAATCAAGGTGTACGTGGGTGACGACGAACACGACGAGGCGTCATTTATTGCCCGCGAGATTGACCGAATGTCCGACGAAGGTGTTTCGCGGCCGGGAGACACCGCGGTCTTCTATCGAACGAATGCTCAGTCACGTGCGGTCGAAGAAGTCTTCATTCGCACCGGAATGCCTTATAAAGTCGTTGGGGGTGTTCGTTTTTATGAGCGCAAGGAAGTACGCGATATTTTGGCTTACTTGCGCACAATTGCTAACCCGGCAGACGAAGTGTCCCTTCGTCGAATCCTCAACACACCAAAGCGTGGGATCGGGGACCGCGCGGAAGCAATGATCGGCGCCTATGCCGAACGCGAGCGGATTTCTTTTTTCGAAAGTTTGCAACGTGCGGCGCAGGTACCAGGTCTTGCAACAAGGTCAGTTACTGCGATCTCGAGTTTCGTTGAGTTAATGCAAGGGTTGCAGACTCTGTTCGAATCAGGAACTGAGCCGGCCATGGTGGTTCAGGCCGCTATTGAACAGAGTGGGTACCTCTCCGAACTTCGTGCATCAACCGACCTGCAAGACGAAGGTCGAATTGAAAACCTCGCAGAGCTCGAGTCCGTGGCCGCCTCGTACTTGGTGGACAACCCGGAAGGCACGTTGATCGACTTTTTGGAAACTGTCGCGCTCGTGGCAGACGCGGATTCGATCCCTGAAGGTGAAGACCATGGCGGGGTGGTGACCCTAATGACCCTACACACGGCTAAAGGCCTTGAGTTCCCAACGGTTTTCCTCACTGGCATGGAAGAGGGAATTTTCCCTCACTCACGCTCATTGAGTGAACCTCGGGAGTTAGAAGAGGAGCGCCGTCTGGCATACGTGGGAATCACACGCGCTCGTCAACGTCTCTACTTGAGTCGCTCGCTGACCCGGTCGGCGTGGGGGAGCCCGTCAGCCAACCCTCAAAGTAGGTTCTTGGAAGAAATACCCGAGCAGAATCTGAAGTGGGAGCGCGAGGCACCACCCATGTTCGCCGCAAGTTCGAGTTTTGGTTCGAGTTCTTGGTCTGGCTCTGACTCGTCACTTCGCCGTGGCAGTAAGAGTGTGAGCGCGAATGTGATTTCGCTGAACGCGGGCGATCGGGTCACCCATGAAAAGTTCGGCATGGGAACAGTGATCGAAACAGGCGGCAGTGGCGACAAAGCGGATGCAACTATTGACTTTGGTGCCACAGGAACCAAGCGTTTGCTCCTACGTTATGCCCCGGTTGAGAAACTCTAAGATTTCTCGCTCGACACTTTGGAAGCTGCGATAACTGCTGCTGCAACGGCTGGTGCAACATTGATGTCGAACACGCTGGGCACAATGTAAACGGGGGAGAGGGCCTTGTCTTTCACACAATCAGCGATTGCGTGAGCCGAGGCAATCAGAATTTCGTCGGTGATATGGATCGCACCGCTGTCCAGAAGGCCACGGAAAATTCCGGGGAAAGCCAAGACGTTGTTGATCTGGTTGGGGTAGTCGCTGCGACCAGTGGCTACGACCTTGGCAAACTTCGCTGCTTCAATTGGATTTATTTCGGGGTCAGGATTTGCCAGCGCGAACACGATCGAGTCCTGAGCCATTTTTTCGATGTCAGCTCCAGTGATCACATTGGGTTGTGAGACCCCAATGAAGACGTCCGAGCCGACCAAGGCTTCGCCCAAAGTTCCCTCGAAGTTATTCATGTTTGTTCGCTGCGCCAGCTCGGCGCGACTCGGATCGAGATCCTTCCGCGCACGTGACAGCACACCTTTTGAGTCAAAAAGGGTGATATTCGTGGCGCCGGCGTGCAAGAGAAGCTGTGCAACTGCCGCGCCAGCGGCACCAGCACCAGACATCACGATTTTCATGGAGGAAAGTTCCTTGTTCACAAGTTTCGACGCGTTGAGCAGTGCTGCCAATACCACCACGGCTGTGCCGTGCTGGTCGTCGTGGAAAACGGGAATGTTGAGTCGTTCACGTAATTTACGCTCGACTTCAAAGCAGCGCGGAGCCGAAATGTCTTCAAGGTTTATTCCACCGAAACCGGGAGCAATAATCTCAACGGTTCGAACGATTTCGTCAACGTCTTGCGTGTCCAAACAAATCGGCCATGCGTCAACGTCTGCGAACTTCTTGAATAGGGCTGCTTTGCCTTCCATGACTGGCATTGCTGCTTCGGGGCCAATGTTTCCTAAACCGAGGACTGCAGAACCGTCGGTGACAACCGCAACGGTGTTGCGCTTAATGGTGAGGTTACGGGCGTCCGCGGGATTATTGGCGATCGCAGTGCAAACGCGAGCAACGCCGGGTGTGTAGGCGCGGGCGAGGTCGGTCCGATTGCGCATGGGCACTTTGACGCCAACTTCGATTTTTCCGCCGAGGTGAACGAGGAAAACCGAGTCGCTGACTTTGTTGACTTTGCAACCCTCGATAGCATTTAAGGTGTCGCGGATTGAATCGGCGTGATCGGTGTCGTGCACGAGGGCGCTGAGGTCAACAACGGTGGTTTCTGTTCCGGGGTCGGAGACGTCCAAGCCCGTGATCACACCCCCTGCGCCACTCACCGCGGCGATTATTTCACCTGAAGCATGCAGCTCGGGGGTTACATGCATTCGGATTGTGATCGAATAACCGGGCGCTTGAGTCATATGTTAATCCTAGGACGTTCGCAAGATCCGTTTTCGGACCGTGTGCCCGAAATTCTCTGCACGGGGTAGCCTTGCGCCATGAGTGTTGGTGCGCGTCCAGTTCGGGTGGTCATTGCAAAGCCAGGCCTTGACGGGCATGATCGTGGCGCGAAGGTAATTGCCAGGGCACTGCGGGACGCGGGCTTTGAGGTGATCTACACCGGACTGCACCAAACCCCCGCGGCAATAGCAGCTGCGGCAGTTCAAGAAGATGCAGACGTCATTGGAATTTCGATTCTTTCCGGTGCGCATTTGACGTTGTTTCCTGAACTCATGAGTGAACTTGCGCAAGCTGATGCATCCGACATTGCCGTGTTCGGAGGCGGAATTATTCCTGAGGCGGACATTCCTACCCTTAAGGCCGCTGGCGTAGCGGAAATATTCACACCCGGGGCAACCACGCAATCAGTCGTTGACTGGGTCAACGAGAACGTGTCGGTCGCGCGGTAAAGGGTTGGTCAGTCGCACATACTCGAGTGCGTTCAAGATCATACGCATACCGTGTAATTCACAATTGTTCATTCAATAGGCTTAGGCCGCATCTCGGACATGTAACCAATCAGGTTGATTTAGGGAGTTTCAGTGGATCTGTACGAATACCAAGCCAAGCAGCTTTTTGGAAAGCACGGGCTCCCCATCACATCAGGTGACGTGGCAACAGACATTGACGCTGCTGTCGCGATCTCCGAGGCGATCAACGGACCAGTAGTCGTCAAAGCCCAGGTTAAGACCGGGGGGCGTGGCAAGGCGGGTGGCGTCAAGCTGGCGAAAGACCCAGCCGAAACCCGCGAAATTGCTGCTGCGATTTTGGGCATGGATATTAAGGGTCACACGGTTCACAAGGTGTTGGTCGCCCATGCAGCCGACATTGCCGAGGAGTACTACGTGTCATTTCTCCTGGACCGCGCGAATCGAGCCTTTCTTGCTATGGCCAGTGTTGAGGGTGGCGTTGAAATTGAAGAAGTTGCGGTTAATAACCCCGAGGCACTAGCAAAAATCAGGATCGATGCTCTTGAAGGAGTAACCCCTGAGAAGGCCCGGGAGATTGCTGCGGCCGCGAAGTTCGATGAAGCGATACAGGGTCAGGT
>DKME01000098.1:11351-12213 GCA_002469525.1 Actinobacteria bacterium UBA7422 | reverse complement strand
GAATTGAAGATTCACAAAACGCTGGCATACTGAGATAATGAATTGGCGCAAAGGTAGAAATTTCATTGGTATCTGCGCGTGCGCGCTGGCTTTGGTAGTTCCTACCGCGAATGCAGACCAACGATCCAAAGATCTAGTTAGCATGTCAATTGCACATGGAATTTCTTCAATCCCCTTAGCTAAACGAGTGGACGTGTACGCGAATCAAACTTTGATTGCCCGCGACCTCAACGCTGGAGAAATTGAAACCCGCTCAATCAAGCCAGGCAGTTACCAGATCGTGGTGGTTCCAACGGGCCAACCTCCGGTGACTTCCAACCAGTTGATTCGAATCCCGAAACTCACTCTGCGAAACGGTGAGAACCGAACTCTCGCACTCCACACCACAGCAGCCAATCGCCCAGCTAGCACCGTCTTCACCAACAGAACCCGAACTGTTGGCCAGAATATGGGCCTCATGACTTTCCGGAATATCGCACAGGCACCAACCGTCGGGATTCGCTCTCGCGGTGAACTCCTTATGAAACCCGTTGCAAACGGTGAGACAGAGTCCACCGGCCTTCCATCCGGCGATTACAACATTCGCATAGTGCGTTCGGGTACACGTGAGAAACTCACTCCAAACAGTATGCAAACAATTTCAAATAAACCCGGCCGTAATGACATGGGCAATAACCGAATCGTGTATCTCTGGGGTTCAGAAAAAGATGGAACCCTCGACCTCATGGTTCAAGACGTTGTGCTGGGGCTTGACTAGGGTATCGGCTGTGAATGACACCGGCGGTATGCGAGCGGCCGTACTTCAAGGCCATGGAGACATTGACAAGCTGCAGGTTCGCGAGGACATGCCAATTCCTCAACC
>DKME01000098.1:7014-11220 GCA_002469525.1 Actinobacteria bacterium UBA7422 | reverse complement strand
AGACACCTCGTGGTCAGGAAGCCCCATGAAATTCCCGCGGATCCAAGGCGCCGACTGCTGCGGTGAAATCACGAAGGTGGGTAGCAGCATTGATCCAGAACGGATTGGCGAGCGCGTTCTTGTTCGCACAATGCAAGAACCCGCAAATGTTGATGGAAAGTTGACACCGATCACACTTGGCTCGGAAATTAATGGTGCATTCGCGCAGTATGTAAGCGTGCGGTCAAGTGAAGCCTTCACAATTAACAGTTCACTCGACGATGCTGAACTTGCCTCATTCCCATGTTCTTACTCCACGGCTGAGGGATTGTTGCAGCGCGCGCAGGTGGGTGGCGAACGGGTTCTCATAACGGGTGCTTCGGGTGGAGTCGGTTCGGCCGCGGTGCAGCTCGCGGCTATGCGCGGTGCGACGGTTTTCGCAGTAACAACCCGCACCCATGCTGATCAAGTGAGACACATCGGAGCCGCAGAGATCGTTGATCGAGATGGTGACCTACTCGACCAATTAGGTGAGTTGCGTGTTGACGTTGTCATCGATCTAGTAGGCGGGCCACACTTCGCGAGCCTGCTTCGCATACTTCGCCCAGGTGGTCGTTATGCAACTGCCGGAGCAGTGGCCGGGGCGCACGTCGCATTGGATCTTCGCGACCTTTACCTCAAAGACCTCACTTTTTATGGTTGTACATTTCACCCCAAGTCGGTCTTCACCGACCTGATCTCTTATGTCGAACAAGAACGAATTCAACCCTTGGTCGCAGCGCGCTATGACTTGAGCGACATCCATGCAGCTCAGGAGCGTTTCATCGAAAAAGATTTTATTGGCAAAATCGCGATAGTTACGTGACCTGAAAATTGCGTCCAAGAAGTGGCGCTCTGTGATCAAAGACGTAGTATGCAGATATGGCGAGACGGCTAATGGTTGCGGCAATTGCGTGTGCAATGGGCGTCGGATTTTTTGTGGCACCTCTCGCAAGCGCTCACCAGCCGGTAAACCTCAACGAACGCGACAGAACTCCAGCCCAAGGACCCCTCTTGGTTGACGGAACCGTCTCCTTTGCCGTCAATGCCGATCTCTCTCGCGGCGACAAACGCGGATTTCGATTCCAGCTTGAAAAAAATGACACCCTTGCAGTTCAACTGCTGATCGTGGATCAAAAACCCGCAAATCAATTGCGGCCTTCGCAACTGCCGCGCATCACAGTTACCGACCCAAACGGCAAAGTAATTCGAATGAAGTTCAATGAGCGAACCAATTTTTTCGAGCCATATAGCGGCACCAACTACCTCTATTTGTCTCGACTAAATGAAAGGGGTGTTCAAGGAACCTACAAAGTACGAATGACCGGCCGTGACTCGACACCTGTGAAAACGGTCATTGCTGTGGGATACCGCGAAGTGCGAGGAGAAGTACGCAACTAGACCGGCGATTACTTTGCAGCACGCTTACCAAGATTAGGCCCCTGGTAAGGAGTAAATAGCGGAAGCGAGTTGGGGTTGAAGCCTGCCGGACATCTGCTGGTAACGCGCTCGTAGTACACCGAACGGCCCGGGAAGTTGCCGGTTGGTTCAAAGAACTCGGCGTAACACAGCGGTTCGCAATAGAAAATTGCAGTATTTGCAGAGGATTTAGTGACCGACTGATCGGTGTTAATCACACTTTGATCCCGCAAGGTTCCCTGCATGACAGAGCATTCAGTTCCGCTCGCCTTAACGGTGGAAGACGCCGTGATCGTCATAGCAACTTTAGCTCCGACGATTTCAGCCCCCGTTGAGTCCGTGCGTTGGGTCCAACTGTCCCGAGATGTTTTCTGCACTTTACTCACAAAGCAATTCAAAATATCCCATTTGCTTTGGTGCTGAACGTTATAGAAGTATTTTCCGCTTGTGTCCTTCATGGCCCTGCAGGAATCAAGTCGCGACTCGACGTCATTGGCTTTGTCAAACCAACCAAGTGCCAAAATCGGATTCGCGTCATTAGCAATTCCGATCGGAAGTTTTTTGACATCCACATGGGTTTTGCCCAATTCTTCGATGAGACACTTCGGGGCAATGTGGTAGTGGTAGTCGTCACCACGCCCCGCATGTCCACCACAACTATCAAGTTCACCCATGTCGAGCGTGTGCTCGCGCAGAGCCGCTTGGGTCCATGGGCTAAAAAGTGGAACGCCATCAATCGCAACACCGATTGCGCCTGCGTCAGGAGTGACGGTTGTAGTTGAAGACTGAGCAACTCGAGGGAAACTCAGCGAATAATTGTGGGTGCGCGGGTATTGCTGGTTAGTGGCAGTTATGCCGACCATCATGGGCGTGCCAGCACTTGGCAAACCGCTTGAATTAAAAGTGATGGTCGTACTGGAACACTTCAATCCACTGACCTGGCTGGTGTACGTGGACTTGGAGCACAGCGCGTCAAGTACGACTGCTTGTTGAACTGTCTTTTGTGCAGTGCGAACCCATACCAGCTTGCCCTTAACGCGCTTGCAGGTGAACACGCCTTTCGTCTTACCTTTTTTAGCACACTTAGCGCCGGCCTTAATTTTTGTCGGTTGAGCTCGGGTTTCTACGCTGGCCGACTCATGGTCATTTTCATGAGCCTGGGCCGGCGCACCTGGGGCCGCGGCGAGAACCCCAACGGTAAACAGGGCCAGCACCAGCGACCTGCCAAGACGAGATACGGGCGTCGGAACTGTGCCAGATTTCATTAGCACGAGCTCTTGCCACCGCCGTCCGTTGAACTTTCGGGCAATCCACCGGAAACAAGCTCTAAATACTCGTCTGGAATATCCTCATTAGCCAAATCCACATTCACCGTTCCGTCAGCGAGTGATGTTGCAGCAATGATCCACCCACTTGGAATCTGGAGACCCGTCTCAGATTCAATCGTCGCGCGTGGATCAGCGAGAAGTCGTGCTTTGAGTGTTGCATCCTGATTCGCACGATTACATAACTCTTCAACGAGCGCGAGTGGATTGTTTTCTGGTGTCGACATTTCAACCTCCAAATAGGTGACTTGTTACCGCATCAAGACAGAGTTAAGCTCATAAACCTCTCAGTAAAAACCGTGCTATCACGGTGTTTCACCTGTACTTGCTCAAGCAATCTATGCAATGTCGTGCCTTTGAGGAAGGAATTGCTGTGCCCTGTCTAACTATTCGACCGGTTGCTGGTGGCAAAGCACTCACGGTCCGTTGCCAGCAAGTGAATCCTGACCGCGAGCTCGCGCGTGCTGAATTAATCGAAGCGCTGGCCGGTACGACCGCGGGATCGCACGACCTCGTTTCCGTTCACCATGTCGCAACCCAATCGTTTACCTCGCTACTTAGGGAGTGGACCCAGACCCCTTTCACGAGTCAAGGGTGGGAAGGCGTTCTTGTCCCAGGCCCCTCACAACGTCGCGAAATTCGCATACCTTCAGGTGTTGAATTAAAACTGGGTTTGGAGCATCGGAGCCGCGTTGCTCTACGCGCACTGCACCGAAGTTCTCCAATTGCGCTCGCCGACCCCCGGCTTGAGCCACGGTCTTGTTACGAAATTTTTGTGCACGGCGAAATGCGCGGCTGGATTCCCGTTCATCGCGTAAACTACAACTCAGTGATAATCAATAGTGTTCTTCATGATCCTGAACTATTTTCTGATGAACCCCGCAGAAGATCTCTCATGCGTTTAGCCGCCTGGTCCCAAGCAGTCAACGAAAACTTAGATGCAGGTCACTCCGTCATTTCCTGGCTGCCAGACGACGGGGATCCCATTAATAAATTCAAATTTGAAGTGGGAGCGCCAGCATGGACAACGCATTGGGTGACCACCCAGGTCAGGCGAGACTTGTCCCCCGCCACCTAGTCCAATTTCACGCCCCCAGAGTGTCGAAAAAGCCTTGCCTTGGCGGGAAGATCAGCCGGCTCAGCATTTGGTGGTGTACGCCGGGCCGTCTACTCCACCACCGGAAATTCGTTCGAGTTCAGTTTCACTGACTTCAATTTCCGCCGTGGTGTCGGTGCTGTCGGCATTCTCTGGTGCGGACTGTCCAAATGTCACGACTACTCCTCAACTCTTAACAACGCGTGGTGCGGCAACTATGGGAATCAAAGTCAGCATGTGACGCCAACTTTTTGCGTGTAAAGACGATCAGCAGCGCCACCACCAGACACATTATCTAAGTCTTCCTCTGTTACGTCCTCGGTAGCAGGATCGGTTTCGGGTTTAGGG
>DKME01000098.1:0-6954 GCA_002469525.1 Actinobacteria bacterium UBA7422 | reverse complement strand
CGACTCTAAAGTCTCGCCCCACGCACGCAACACCGTGGCAACACGGTAAGCATCCCCATTGAATTGCTGCCTGTCCCAGCGCTAACCACTACCTCACCCGGTAGTGACGTACAACCTTGAAGGGCAGGTATGTGCCAACTACCGGACCCCCACTTGCTGTCCCTCGCAAAAAAGTTTGGCAATGTCAGCTTCAAGTTGTGTTCCCAGCCAACTGGTACGGAATTCGCTGGAGCACTTCCAGTGCTTGCCCCAATGAGACTTACAGTTCCAGCATTCAGCGACCCCGACTCCGTGTAAGTCACGCGATTCCCAGGATCAGAGTTCGCGGGTCCGCCACCAGATCCAATGTGGCAACAGCAGCGATACATGATCGTTTCGAGCGGCTGAACGTGAAAATTGATACGCCTTGAGCAGAGTGGCTAGGAGCAATCAACGTCGCCGTTGATAAGCACGCGGCCCTTGCTGGTTCGTGAGTAAGGACCAACCGCGTCTTGTGTTGGCCGAGCCCACGACAGGATCGATTGAGTGGTCTTACCACTCATGTCCTTATCTTTGACCATGCTCAAGCGGATGGTAATCGAGTCGGTCACCGACTGTGAACCTTCCCAACAGACCCGAGCTCGCTTGGCACTCTTTGCCTGCTTGCGGAGAACTTTTTGACCTGCGGATTTCCCCTTGTACTGCATTACCGTCACCGTTGCTGCATCAATGAATCCGAATTTTGGATTCGAGATAATGAAGTACCCCGGATCGATAGTCCCCTCAGGGAAGTCGAAAGTGGCGGCGTTGTTCTTAATCTTCACTGGTGGTGCGTCGTCGGGCAAGGACGAGTAGGACACCTCACACCCTTCGCAATCGGATCCGACAAACTTCACGTTCAAAGTGGTTGATTCAGCTCCGTAAACAGGCGCAATCATTCCCAGACTGGATAGCGCGCAACAAAGTGGTCTTGCCGGCTCCGTTCGGTCCTAACAGCCCGGTTACCGACCCCGCGAAGACATCTAAAGTCACGTCCTCGATACCCCGCACCGCCCCGTACGTCACGGTCAGCGATTTCACTCGGAAGACCGCCCGTCCAGTTACGGAGTCGCTCAACTAGATTCCCAAGGCCTTCTTTTTCGCTGCGGTGAATTCTTCGTCAGTGAGCACACCAGAAGCGTGCATCGCTGCTAGGTCTTCCAGTGTTGGGCCAGAATCTGCGGTTGCGGGTGCCGCAGGCGCGGATGGTGCGGGCGCAGTTGGTTTGGAGTTACGGTTGTGCGCGCGAGTCGCTGCTCCACTTACGGCAGCTGCTGTTGCGGCTCTCCTCATGATTCCCATATTGATTTCCCTTCGTTGTTTTTTAGTGTGCTAACCAGAAAAGACATGCAAGGCTGGCCGTGATCAAGGTTAATCCAGCGACCAGCACACCTGCAATCAGCACGGCTCCACGCCTTTCACTAAGCCTAAGTCTTTATTCCGCGGGGATTCGGGCGTTGAATAGCAACACGCCCCCTGCTCCTATCAGTGCCGACGTGAGGGATTTAGCCCACAGGTGTTCGAAGACCAAGATGGCTGCCGAGCTGCCAGGTTCAAGCATGTCAGCTACGTCTTGGAAGTCTTCGTCTTCTACGTAGTCGGCGCTATCACTAACAATTAGTTCCGCCCATTCCTCATTGCCAGCGTCCACCGCCTCTAATGTGACAACTTGGCCGTCCAGCGCTTTTGCCACAAATTTTAAGTCTAGAATCGCGATTTGACCCCCGGCCACCAGTCGCGCCAATTCCGGAAGAATCTCGCCTGAAAATTGATTTCCTGGGAAACCTAGAACAAGTACTTCAATCGGGCCGTTTGACATAATCCTCTTCTCCCATAATTAATGAAAAGTTTCGTAACGCGAGAACGTGAGCACCGCCGCCACATTCAGGTCTGCGTGTTCACCGTTATTAATTTCGCATTGCTGAACGACTTTAAATCTTATCTAACCGCATCTCGCCCGATCAAGCGACAATCTGGCTTGATTTGTGTCATGGGCTTCGTCATACCGATAACTATATCGTTACACCGGGCGCAGAGGTCAGGAGAAAAGCTCTGCGCATGCCGCACTCGCGAAATTATCACTGTCAGCCAATAAGGCCAGCTATTCCCCCAAGAGTCAACTTGATACCAAAAATCAGCAGTACAGTGATCGTGATCCCTGCAGAATTAACGCCCATCCATGATCCCAATGAACCCAGGATGTGCTCAGCTTTCGACCGCATAAGCAAGTAGATGGTCATGGGAATGACTACACACAGGCTCGCAACAAATACATACGCCAGTGACACGATCCAGATCTCAGCCGGTGCCAGTCCGTTGTTCCCGATTGCGGCTGCTGCAGCTAGTGTGAGCATCAAATTCTTTGGATTAATGCTTCCCAACGCAAAACCCAAAATGCCTGAGTAGCGGGGTGATGCCTGCTGAAGACCTGCCATCCATTTCGGCTGGGCGGCATTTTGATCGGCTGGAGTTCGAGTCTGCCATGTTCGACCTGCCTGGAAGAGAAGGCCGAAACCTAGGAATACACGCAACCATTGCGTCCACGGGACCGGGTCCGAGGCAACTGCGATGCCGAGACCTATGCCGGTGGCACAGACTGCACCAACACCTGCCAGCCAACCGAGGGTAAACGTGGATCCGGACGATGTGGCTCGGTCTCCTTGAAGGATGAGTACTAATGCAATAACGGCTGCGGCACTTGCACTTACCCCCACGGCTAATGGCAGAACCTCGCTAAGAACTTGAAGCATGGCGCTTCCATTTGTTTGCACAACCTATTCCTTATCTGTAGGAGTCACTGCCTTCCATGACGGTGTGAGGCCCCCCCCTTTTTTTTTGTGGGCAAGGTTTACGCGGTGTGCGCCGCAGTGTAGTTGAACAACAACTCGCATTGCAGTGGTGTTTGGTCTTTGATCTTGGAATACCTGCGTTGCATGAAAAAACGTCAGCATCGTCAATATTGTCTCGTACGTTTCTTAACTGGCCTAGTCATTCGGCTGCGTCAATCATTTACTCTGATTGAATAATGTCATCGTGCTAGCGAGGTAGCCCATTTCAACAGTGCCGTGCGGTTTGTATTTTACGGCTACGAGGTCATTTGGCACAAGCAACTCTTCATAAATCCCACATTTAGTAGCGACCGATGTCACTATCCCGTCTCGTAACGCAAGTCGGGCAATGCTGCAGAAAGACGCTCCAGATCACTGGCCGTCCAATCTGGGTGGTCGATACCTAGAGCCACGGCAGGGGCCATTTGGGCACTGTAATTGTGGCCTACTTCGGGTGGCTCTCCACCGGCCACTAAATCTAGGCCTACCTGGAGGAAAGTCACAATTGGGATCCAGCGGAATTGCGGCATGACTCCCGGTCCTAGGGGCGAGTCGGCCCAGTCTGGCTTACTCAACAACAATGAGGGGCTCCAATAAACAACGGGATCGTTCGCGTGAGCTGCAAACACGATGCGAGTACCTTGATTTGGATTCGCCGTTCCACTAGTTTCTGGCGTAACAATTACCTGCACTATGGAACCGTCACCCACCACGGGGTCCCACGCAGGTCCGCTCGTGCGTTCGGCTTGCCACGACTTCCACAAGGTGGACTCAGCTGGCGGACCGATCCACACAATTTTCTGGATGTCCTGAGTAACATCTTCTGGTTGATCTCCCACTTGCCAAGCCCCCTGGGTACCCATCGAACCCAGAGACTCACCGAAAAGGATTAATTCTGGTCTTGAATCTGACGGGAGAGACTTCCAACGGTCGACGACCGCTTTGATCAAAATTGAGTTTTGGTCCATCGAAGTCTGCGGATCAATTAAAAAGCCAATCCACGATGGCACAGCCGAATACTGAACAGTCACTGTTGTGACGTCACCTCCGGTGACTGCCTCGATGGAATTGATCGCGTCAGGGTCTACCCAGCCGGTGCCTGTTACTCCGTAAATAACGAGATGCGGCCGTGACCACGCGTCTACACGATCTAGCTCTGCGAGGGCAATCTCCACTCTCTCTTCCGGAGTTTGCGCTTGCTGCATCCCGACGTACAGGCGGACCGGCGTGCTTGAAGGGCGTCCCGTGATGCGGGTGATCTCGGACGATGTCATTGTGTTGTTAACGTAGAACCGTCCTTCGCGACCAAGAGTTTCCCAGTCTGTGTTACTCCCGGCACTTCCACTATTGATTCCAAGATTTACAGGATTCTGACCGCTGGAATCAGCGTTGATCGAATCGTAAGAGACGGTGATCGCGTTAAATGCACCACCGAAAACGGCGACGGAGCCAACACACCATGCGGCGGCAACAACGCTACGAAACCAACGGATGCGTCCGGGTGAACCACTCACCCACGTGGACAAGCCCGGGATAAGCGCAATGGCCCGTGCCAACAGGCGAGTGACAACGCGAAAACCACGCCCGATACATACAAAAATCAGACCCAGAAAGGCAGCTCCCAAAAACAACGCCACGGTTGCGGGTGCGCCTTTGGTGAAATTAAGAGCATCCTGCTGGTCGTATTGCCATCCAAGCGCGATTGGGGTCAAGATCGCGCAAGGAATCCAAATGGCCAGCAGTGAGACCAGGACAACTTGTCGGTCAGGGTAACTTGCAGTGAACCGCACAATACTGCGAGCGATCCATTCCACGGTCGAACCAATTGCGTACCCGGCAGCCATCCCTAGCCCAGCGACAAGGATCATGAAAAATGTTCCTCGAGGAAGCAAGGAAGGGGTCAAGGAAGCTGCGTAGCCAATGCCGGCGCCAATCAAGCCACCGTAGGACGGCAGCGTCAACATGACTTTCCCGTTCAACCCCGACCTGAGTGCCATTGCACCTCTTCACTTTTCTACTTCGCGATACAAACCTAACGGAGAGCGTATGCGATCGTCTACCAAATCGGTTACACCCTGTCATATACGACGCGGTTGTCGCTTGCTAATCAACCACATTAGCTTCTGCCCTTACCCTGCTTCCCACAAAAGGACTTGCGCTTGTGGGATTTCCTGTCTTGCCCCAATCTCGTGCTAGTTGGGTTCGATTTCTCCTGGGCGCCATGTCTTGTCGAACCAGGCCTCTTCCGGGCCGTAGAGGCGCAAGATGGCGAACCAACCCTTGCCGGGACGGGTCTGAATCCAGTTCCCTGCGCCCTCCGATGGCCGCTGCGGCCCGATGGTGAGCAGCACGCTGCCATCAGGGTCGGTCCGTAGGTCTTCGCGCATGCTGTTGACGCTCGGGAACTTCTGGTCCGGGGTTTGCAACATGGATCGTGTCTGCGGGTCGTAAATGACGAAAGACCAGAAGTTCTTTGCTGGCACGTCAGCCGGGATCCTCAGGGTGTAGGTCTTGTCCCCGTCGAACCACTCACCGTTTGCATCGCGCGCGATGATCGCGTACTGCGAGCCGACACCCGGGATGCGCCAGACCATCGCCGGGGTGTTCACGGTGGCGACGTAGAAGAAGGCAAGGCGGGAGTCCATGTCGGTTCCCCCTGCACCATCGTCCACCAGGAAGCGATAGTCCCACTCGGGAAACAGGGTGAACCACTTGCTTTGTTCTTCGCTGTACAAATAGGCGGCGGGGTTTCGCGGAGCAAAAGCCACCGCGCGTGCGTACGCGCTGGCCGTCGCGGCGGCATCTTCGAACTTCTCACGTTTGGGACCGTGAAGCGAGAAAGGCTGGCCCTTTCGAATACCTAAGGCGCTAGCGATCCCGAGTACTTCAGGGTCGAATGCTTCGGCCGGCTCTTTGTTGATGGCTCGGTGGATTTCCTCGTAGAAGGACGCATGGTTGGAGTGAATGGTGTTGTGCACCAAGCCGGACCCGTTCACCCAGTTCATCGCCGGCGGGTTCGCCTTGTCTTTCAAAGCGTAAGCGCGGATTCCGTTCCGAAAATTTGTGGAAGCAGGTTCGGGATCGCCATTGACGAGCAAGCCACGACACGGCAGCAAGTTGGTATACGTCGGGGTGTGCGCTATGAAGTAGTTCTCACCGTCGACGTCTGCGACCTCCCCGTTGGAGACCTCTTTCAAGAGTCCGTCGTAGTTCGGACCGAGGATCAAGTACTTCCCACCCTCGCCGCGGTCGGGGCCCGGGGCACCCATGTCGGTGACGAACTTGAACGTGGCGTCGTTGATTGTGCTCGGGCCACAGCCCGGTGGCACCTCAATGACAACGGGGCCGGACTTCTCGAGATCCAGCACGCAGAACGCATACACCGTGTCTGTATTGCCGGTCAGGTAGAGGCTGTTGGAGTCCATGAGGTTGTCGAAGATCATCCAGTTCTGTTCGGGCTTTCCTCCCGAGAACTGCTGGGAGACACCGAGGCGAATTGCTTCCATGCTCGCGACCGGCACCATGTTGATGAACAGAGATACCGCGCGGTGGAAATCAACCTCGCTGTACGACGAGGCGACCGTCGCCGGCATGGGCATTCCGTCGCGGAACTGCATGGTGACACCGTCCACGGAAGCGTCATCGTCCGTCAAAAGATCCGACGGAATCTCCGAGTTGTAGTTGTCTCTCACTATGGTACTTCCCTCCATACACTCAACGGGCGTTGTGCGTCACCGAAGCGTGGCACAGGTCAGCCCCCTCTTGTGTGCGATGAGACAAACTGAACACATCTGTTCCACGTCCATTTACAGCGCGTGGGTTGCAGTTGTCGCACAAGGGCCGGTCCTCCATTAGTGCGTGAGACAAAAACGGTGCTTTTATTTCACTTGCCATTACGTGAGCTTCCCCGGCTACTGCCAGCCAACTACCGCCTGTTCACTAGATTACGCGATAACGAATTCACGTGACAGGAAATCACGACCGTGCCATAGTGGGCTGCCATGAAGATGCTTCCGAACGTCTCACAGGCGGCAGAGAACACCCCCGAGCACCGTGATCGCATCGTCGATGCAGTCCGAGGGGTCAGCCTCGTCGTCGTCGTTTTCGG
>DKME01000099.1:3288-3633 GCA_002469525.1 Actinobacteria bacterium UBA7422 | reverse complement strand
GGCGGTCTGCCGACTTCAAACTCCCCGTCGATTCTGATCGTGGTGCTTGGGTCATCACCAACCTGTTGTTGCGGGTGACCATCTTGATCCACGAGCACGAAGCTGAAAGGGATCCTTCTATTGGACTCACTCCAAGGGATCCCGAGAATTAATGCAATTGCTGTTTGAGGGCACGGGGTATCAATCTGAGTCCAGCCACCGCCGCATAGTTGCTCAGCATCATGTTCACGGTGAAGCCGGTTTGCAGGCCTTCTGGTTTATCCACCAGCCAAGTCTAAACACTTCGCACACGAATGAATGCCGCATATGAATGCGGCATAGTCTGGAATTCCGCCATACTTACTT
>DKME01000099.1:0-3132 GCA_002469525.1 Actinobacteria bacterium UBA7422 | reverse complement strand
ACATGTGATCAGCGGGAATGGGGATCGCACCGCGATCTATTACGATTCCGCGTTGACCGGAGCGAAACAAAGAATCACCTATGGGGAGCTTTTAGACCAGGTATCGCGTTTCGCCGGGGTGTTAGCAGAACTCGGTGTCACTAAAGGTGACCGCGTGATCGTCTACATGCCCATGATCCCCCAAGCAGTAATTGCCATGCTCGCGTGCGCGCGCCTTGGAGCAGTCCACTCGGTTGTTTTTGGCGGGTTTGCACCGGCTGAACTCGCCGCCCGTATTGACGACTCAAGCCCAAAGATTGTGATCACGGCCTCGTGCGGAATTGAGCCAACACACACGGTCGCCTACAAGCCCCTCTTGGACGAAGCGATCACACTTGCGCGTCACACTCCCGATCACACGGTGGTATGGCAACGACCGGAGTTACCAGCGGAGATGAACGAACGAGATGTTGACTGGACTTATGCACTAGAGAATGCAACACCCCACGACCCAGTGCCCGTTCAAGCAACCGACCCGCTCTACATTCTTTACACCTCGGGAACCACCGGTAAACCAAAAGGGGTCGTGCGCGATAACGGAGGTCACGCAGTTGCCATGGCCTGGTCCTTTTCCAATATTTACGGAATGGGTCCCACCGACGTGTTCTGGGCCGCCTCAGATGTTGGCTGGGTTGTTGGTCACTCCTACATCGTTTATGCACCATTGATTAGTGGGGCTGCCACGGTTCTCTACGAAGGAAAACCAGTGGGAACCCCTGACGCGGGCGCGTTTTGGCGGGTGATCGCTGACTACAAAGTCAATGCACTTTTCTGCGCCCCCACCGCGCTTCGCGCAATCAAACGCGTTGACCCGCAGGGAAGTGAAGTAACAAAATACGACCTATCCAGCCTGCGTGCATTGTTCATGGCCGGTGAACGACTCGACCCGGACACTTTCCACTGGGCCTCTGATCGCTTACACGTTCCTGTTGTTGACAACTGGTGGCAAACAGAAACTGGATGGCCCATTGCTTCTAACCTTCGCGGACTTGATCCCACCCCGATTAAACCCGGATCACCGTCTAAGGCGGTCCCCGGATACGAAGTACACATTCTGGACTCGAATGGGAATCAACTCCCAGCACTGCGTGAAGGTGCGATCGCAATTAAATTACCCATGCCCCCGGGAACCTTGCCCACCCTGTGGGGTGACGACCAGCGGTATATCGACGGTTACCTCACAGAGTTTCCCGGTTACTACAGCACCGGAGACGGTGGCTACGTCGACGAAGACGGATACCTATTCATAATGGGGAGAACAGATGACGTTATTAACGTCGCCGGGCACAGACTCTCTACCGGAGAAATGGAAGCCGTTGTCGGTGGGAATCAAGCCGTCGCCGAATGCGCGGTCATTGGTGTCCACGACGAATTAAAAGGCCAGATACCCCGTGCACTCGTGGTGCTCAAGGCGGGAAGCACGATTACGCAAGAGGAGCTTTCCGCTGAAATAATTGCTGCGGTCCGTAATGAGATCGGCCCTGTTGCAGCACTCAAGTCCGTAGTGGTTGTGCAGGCGCTACCCAAAACCCGTTCTGGGAAAATCCTCCGACGCACCATGCGCGCAATCGCTGACGGTCGCGATGAACCAATTCCCAGTACGATTGAGGACATTAAGGTTCTTAATGACATCACACCGCTACTACGCGAGGAAAGGCAATGAACGTGAGTGAAACCGGAGCATCGATAGTTCCTAAAAAGTCTTACCGCGAGAAATGGACACCCCGAAATTTTTTACTCAGCGCAATTGTCCTTGTCATAACAGCTGCCTTCGTGTTTCAGGGGATCAATTACATCTCTGACGGCGTCGGCGCATTGGTTCCCTATCTCATGGTGATCGGCGGACCGGCCCTTGGAATTTTCTATATTTGGTATTTTCTTTTCTACGTCCCAGTGCAAACATCTGAGTGAAAGTGCATAGTTCTTCGAATTGAAGATTCACAAAACGCTGGCATACTGAGATAATGAATTGGCGCAAAGGTAGAAATTTCATTGGTATCTGCGCGTGCGCGCTGGCTTTGGTAGTTCCTACCGCGAATGCAGACCAACGATCCAAAGATCTAGTTAGCATGTCAATTGCACATGGAATTTCTTCAATCCCCTTAGCTAAACGAGTGGACGTGTACGCGAATCAAACTTTAATTGCCCGCGACCTCAACCCTGGAGAAATTGAAACCCGCTCAATCAAGCCAGGCAGTTACCAGATCGTGGTGGTTCCCACCGGCCAATCTAGAGAGACTTCCAACCAGTTGATTCGAATCCCCAAACTTACTCTAAAGTCTGGCGAGAACCGAACTCTCGCACTCCACACCACAGCAGCCAATCGCCCAGCCAGCTCCCTCTTTGCCAACAGAACCCGAACTGTTGGCCAGAATATGGGCCTCATGACTTTCCGGAATATCGCACAGGCACCAACCGTTGGGATTCGCTCGCGCGGTGAACTTCTCATGAAACCCGTTGCAAACGGTGAAACCGAGAGTACGGGCCTTCAGTCCGGCAACTACAACATTCGCATCGTGCGTTCGGGTACACGTGAGAAACTCACTCCAAACAGTATGCAAACAATTTCAAATAAACCCGGTCGTAATGACATGGGCAATAACCGAATCGTGTATCTGTGGGGTTCAGAAAAAGATGGAACCCTCGACCTCATGGTTCAAGACGTTGTGCTGGGGCTTGACTAGGGTATCGGCTGTGCATGACACCGGCGAAATGCGAGCCGCTGTACTTCAAGGCCATGGAGACATTGACAAGCTGCAGGTTCGCGAGGACATACCAATTCCTCAACCCGGCGGTAGCGAAGTGCTTATTCGGGTAGGCGCCAGCGCGGTCAACAACACCGATATCAATACGCGCGTAGGTTGGTATTCGCAAAGTGATCAAGGCGGAGATACATCGTGGTCGGGAAGCCCTATGAAATTCCCGCGGATTCAAGGAGCCGACTGCTGCGGTGAAATCACGAAGGTGGGTAGCAGCATTGATCCAGAACGGATTGGCGAGCGCGTTCTTGTGCGCACAATGCAAGAACCTGCAATTCTTAATGGAAAGTTGACACCGATCACACTTGGCTCGGAAATTAATGGTGCATTCGCG
>DKME01000114.1 GCA_002469525.1 Actinobacteria bacterium UBA7422 | reverse complement strand
CTCATTGAAGACATCACCTCCGGTGTGACACTGGAACCTGGTGACGTCATTGCGACCGGTTCACCCCAGGGCGTTGGCGCGGCAATGACTCCACCGACATTCCTTCAACCTGGTGACGTTGTTGCGTGCACGATTCAATCTATTGGAACACTTTCCAATCCAGTTGTGGCGGTCTGACATGTCTGAGACAAAAACGAAATTTCGCGTAGGGTTAATTGTTCCTAGTTCTAATGTGACCATGGAGACGGAAATTCCAGCCATGCTCCATGCACGTGAGTTAGTCGAGCCTGAGAAATTCACATTTCATTCCTCACGCATGCGCATGAAGTCGGTGACCAAAGAGGAACTTGAAGCGATGGACAACGATTCCGGTCGTTGCGCGATAGAACTCTCTGACGCCGCTGTTGACGTCATGGGCTACGCGTGTCTGGTGGCAATTATGACGCGCGGGAATGGTTATCACTGCACATCGCAGGAACGGCTAAGCAAAATCGCAATCGAGAACGGATCCCCAGCCCCGGTCGTTACGAGTGCCGGAGCGATAGTTGATGCTCTTCAAATAATGGGAGTCAAGAAGGTTGCTTTGATCGCTCCTTATATGCGCCCACTCACGGAGCAGGTTGTCGGTTATATCGAGAACTCAGGTGTCGAAGTAACCGACTTCATTGCCTTGGAAATCGCAAACAACCTTGAGGTCGGCGCACAAGACCCAATGAATCTTGATCGAATCGTTGAGGACCTTGACCACAGTGACGCGGAAGTAATCATTTTGTCCGCTTGTGTTCAAATGCCATCATTGGAAGCGGTGCAGGTCGTTCAGGATCGACTTGGTAAGCCGGTCATTACCGCGGCAATTGCCACCACGTACTTCTTGCTCAAGGAGCTAGGCCTAAAGACCTACGTGCCCAACGCAGGCGAGCTATTAAATGGTAGCTATTAGGTCGTAGCTATTAAGTGGTTGTTTGGTGACTTATCTGGACAAAATACCGCGTAAATTGGATAGACCGGTATCGGTTTTCGCTGCAGACTAATGGTGGTATCAACCAATCGGTATTCACTAATTGGTGCTCGAACGCACCACAGGAGGCGAAATGACTAAGTCAATTGTTGATGGCAAAGATTTTAAACTCGGGCTCTTTTCCCCGAACTGCTCCTCTGGACTCGCGGTAACAAAAGTCCCAGAACGTTGGACCGGTAACTGGGATGACAACCTGCGCATGGCGCAGATTGCCGATGAAGTTGGTATCGATTTCTTACTGCCCATTGCTCGTTGGATCGGCTATGGCGGCGAGACGAATTTCCACGAAGGTGTCCTTGATCCAATTACTTGGGCTGCGGGCCTGCTAGCCAACACCAAGCGTATTTTTGTTTTCTCAACGATTCACACTGCCTTTAATCACCCGATCGTTGTTGCCAAGCAAATGGCGACGGTTGACCAGATCTCAAAGGGCCGTGCTGGTATCAACGTAGTTGCTGGTTGGAACCAACCCGAATATGAAACTTTCGGCATGGACCTCCCACAATCACATGATGACCGCTATGCCCTGGCACAGGAGTGGCTTGACGTGCTGCTAAAGATTTGGACCACCACAGGGAAATTTGATTGGGATGGGCGCTTCTTCAAACTGCAGCATGTGGAAAGCATGCCAAAGCCATTTGACGGCCCACTGCCAATTCTTAACGCGGGATCCTCCGTTCAGGGTCGCGAATATGCGGCACGTAACGCTAATTTTGGGCTGACCATTGTCGGAGGCCCTGAAGACGGCGCAGAAATTGTGCAGTCCTTCACCAAGATTGCTCAAGATACGTTTAAGCGCCAAATGGGCTTCTTCACATTAGGCCACTGCGTTGTGCGACCCACGCGTAAAGAGGCGGAAGAGTATTTGGACTACTACGCGAATGAGAATGCTGACTGGGATGCGGTGGATAACCTTATGCGCCTACAGGGCATGCACGCCCAATCCTTCACGCCAGAAATGCTGGACATGTTCCGCGGACGATTTGCTGCAGGCCACGGCACATGCCCGATTATTGGCTCACCGGATGACGTCGCTGACGAAATTGAGCGTTTCGCCAAGGCTGGGTTCGGTGGCATGACCCTGGCATTTTTGAACTATGCAGACGAACTTCCCTACTTCGCACAAGAAGTATTGCCTCGACTCGAGGCTAAGGGTGTGCGTTTGCCCCGTTAATTCCCGGCGGCAAGCGCTGCGGTTTTTTCAGGCAGTGGTTTTATAGGGCGGTGGACATGACACAACGACGAGAATTTAATCCCAGTGAAGTGGGAAATGTGTATCCGATTCTTGGAGCTTTGGTGGTCCCCCGCCCTATTGCCTGGGTGAGTTCCCGAAGTCCACAAGGTGTTGACAATCTGGCACCGCACTCTTTTTTCCAAATCGTGAGTACATCCCCACCGATCGTCATGATCAGTTCAATGGGTGAGAAAGACACAACTCGCAATATCCGAGCCAGCGGTGAATTTGTTGTCTGTGGCACACCGGCGAGCCTGATCGAAGAGGTCAACTTGACCGGTGTCGAATTCCCTCCAGAGGCCAGTGAGTTTGACGAGCTGGGTTTAATCCGGGAACAGAGTTCAACGGTTGCTGCCCCGCGGGTTCGTGATTCGCCCTATGCATTGGAATGCACCCTTGTCGACATTATGACTGTAGGCAATGGGGTCGTTGTTCTTGGTGAAGTTCAATTAATTGCAATTGCAGAAGGGGTCTTAGTTCACGATCGGGTTGATAATCTCAAACTCGACCTTGTATCGCGGTTAGGTGGCAATGAATGGGGCCACAACGGGCCGGTCACTGAATTAGCGCGAGTCCCCCTAGCGGCATATCGCTCGAACACCCCAACGAGCACAGGAAATTGACTCGATTCGGTTATTTAGGTTGCAAAATACGATTTATTCCGTAATATTTGCGATAGTCAAAATAGCGCTATAAGAAGTGCGGGCCGAATAGGTTTCCTTGGAGGAAAAAATGCGCATCGCTGTCATTGGTGGAGGGCCTGCAGGCCTGTACTTCTCTAGCTTGATCAAGCAACTGAACGCGGATGCCGACATCACGGTGTGGGAACGCAATGCACCAGACGACACTTTCGGCTTTGGCGTTGTTTTCAGCGACCAAACCCTCAGCGGAATCAAGGCTTCAGACCGATCAGTGTTTAATGACATGGGTGGGTCTTTTGCCTATTGGGATGACGTTGACGTAGACCTCAACGGCACAACGATTGCGGTGGGTGGAAATGGTTTTGCGGCAATGAGTCGCAAGGAGTTGCTCAATGTTCTCCAGCGCCGTGCACTTGCACACGGCGTACCCGTTCACTTCCAGACCGAAGCCCCACCGGTTGAAGAGCTTATGCAGGAATTCGACCTAGTTATAGCCTGTGACGGGATTAATAGCCCAGTTCGGGAAAAATTTGCGGACCATTTTGGCACCACGAGCGATCCGCGCGAATGCAAGTACATGTGGTTGGGAACGGACAAGGTTTTCGAAGCATTCGAATTCATTGTGCGCGACACTCCCCATGGTGTGATTCAGGTTCATGCGTACCCAATGGATGCACACAAGAGCACATTTATTGTCGAGATGCACGAAGATGTGTGGCGTGCCGGCGGATTTGATGCAGTTGATCCGAACTCACTTCCGCCGGGAGAAAGTGACGAGGAGAGCATCACGAGACTTCGTGAAATTTTTGCCGATGTCCTCGAGGGTCACGACCTAATAGCCAACAACAGCAAGTGGATTGCATTTCGCACGATTCGCAACAAGTCACTGGTGTACGAAAATCTGGTCCTACTTGGTGACTCGGCCCACACGGCACATTTCAGCATCGGCTCCGGTACTAAGTTGGCGATGGAAGACGCACTGAGTTTGGCCGCATGTATCGGTGAAGAACCAGATCTTGGAAGTGCACTCACAGCTTTCAATAAAGAGCGGTTGCCTGTAATTAAGAGCACCCAACGATCGGCCCAGGCTAGTTTGGAGTGGTTTGAAGAGATTGGTCACTACACCGATCAGGATCCAATTCAATTTGCCTTCAACCTCATGACACGCAGTCGTCGTATTACCTATGACAACTTAATGGAGCGTGACCCGAAGTTCATCGCTTCGGTGGACGCGTGGCTTCTTGAGAGTGAAATTGCAGCGGGTCGCGTTGCTGCTGGGACTAGCTCCCGTCCTCCTATGTTCCTACCATTTGTCATGCGCGATCTGGTGCTCCCCAATCGCGTTGTTGTGGCACCCATGTTGACCTACAGTGCGAGCGACGGCTTGCCCAATGAATTCCATTCTGTGCACCTTGGTGCTCGTGCATTGGGGGGTGCAGGGTTAATCCTTACTGAGATGGCGGCAATCTGCGCTGATGGTCGGTCAACACCAGGCTGTACGGGAATCTGGAATGACGAACAGCGCAATGCCTGGACCAAGATCGTTAATTTCGTCCACACGACGGAATCCAAAATTGGGATGCAGATTGGTCATGCTGGTCCCAAGGCGTCAACAAAACTCATGTGGGAAGGTCGTGACGAACCACTGGAAACTGGTGGCTGGGAACTGATCGGGGCGTCAGCTGTTGCATTTAGTCCCGCAAGCCAAGTCCCGCGCGAAATGACTCGTGCTGACATGGAAACCGTGATCGGTGAATTCACTGCTGCAACCGTCCGAGCAGCTGAAGCCGGTTTTGATTTGCTAGAAATTCAAGCTTCGCACGGCACCCTTCTAGCAAGTTTCCTTTCTCCGGTAACGAATAAGCGTACGGATTCATTTGGTGGATCAGTTGAAAACCGACTGGCTTTCCCACTTGAAGTCTTTGACGCTATCCGTGAAGTGTGGCCGGTCGGGCGTCCAATCAGCGTTCGTATTTCGGCAACCGATTGGGTACCGGAAGGTCTCACCGATGCTGACGCGGTTGCTATTGCGCAAGCTTTCAAGGACCACGGGGTTGACATTATTGACGTGTCAACGGGTGAGACGACGTCCTCCGAGAGACCGGCATACGGGCGTAGTTACCAAACGCCACATTCTGATCGAATCCGAAATCAAGTTGGAGTTGCAACAATTGCTGTGGGCGCAATCAGCAGCTGGGATGACGTAAATACCATCATTGCAGCGGGTCGCGCTGATCTGTGTGCAATCGGGCGACCACACCTGTATGACCCCTCGTGGACCGCACACGCGGCTGCGGAGCAGGGCGTTGACATGTATTGGCCCCTTCCCTACGCCCCGGGCAAATCGCGCCCACCGGCTGGAAGAAATGAAGACCCGAAGCCTCGGCTTGAACTAGTTCCACAAGAGGGCGTTGTCACCCGGCCATCGCGTTGGCGGGTTTAAGGTTAACAGCAGAACCACAACTGAATAATTGTCACAATCACCCAAAGCGAGTCGAAGGGAAATTATATGAGCGATTTAAATGCTCTCGCAGCATCCATTGTGGACGGATCAATCACGGTCCTCGATCTGACATCACCACTGCACTCAGAAACGCCGATTCTCGCACTGCCCGAAGAATTCGGTCAAACGGCAAAGTTCGCACTCGAGGAAATCAGTGCGTATGACGAACGTGGGCCGTACTGGTACTGGAATAACTTCCATTCCGGCGAGCACACCGGCACTCACCTTGATGCCCCCAACCATTGGATTTCCGGCCGCGGCCTTGACGACGTCAGCCAAATTCCAGTCCAAAGACTGATTGGCCCTGCTGTAGTAATTGACAAGGTGGCAGAAGTTGCCGCAAATCCAGACTATTGCCTTGACGTCGCAGACATTAAAGCTTGGGAAGAAGAAAATGGCAAAATTCCCAAAGGTGCTTGGTTCTTGTACCGCACCGGCTGGTCCAAGTTCGGGGACGATCCCGCGGCATTTGCTAATGCGGATGAAAATGGACCCCACACCCCAGGTTTAACCCCTGCGGCCGCTCAATACTTGTCCGAAGAAACGGAAATTTTGGGCATGGGTGTTGAAACTGTGGGTACAGATGCTGGTGGCGCAATGCAGTTTGAGCCACCATTCCCCTGTCACACAATGTTGATGGGCGCAAACAAATACGGTGTCACTCAATTGCGCAATCTCGACAAGCTCCCAACACAGGGCGCCGTAGTCATTGTCGCTCCACTACCCATTGTTAAAGGTTCAGGAAGCCCCTGCCGAGTACTGGCATTGATGTAAACAAATGGCATTTCTCGTGGCTCAGTTGGCTGGCGAGCCTGTTAGCCCGCTAATCGCTGGGCCACGAGAAACCCGGATCCGCCACCAAGTCCTGGACCTGGGTGGGTTGAGGCACCTATCTGCCACAGATTCTTGACTCCCGTGTCGTGACCGGTTGCATCTGCCGACGGCCGCCACAGTGCGTACTGATCAACCCGGCAGTCACCGGCATACGGGTCACCACCCACTAAATTGCAATTCATTTCTTCCAGTTCGACCGGGCCAATTACACGTTGACCAATTACAGCCGACCTAATATTGGAAATATGTGGCTCGAGTTGGGTTATCACCCGCTCTGCGTAGGCCGCCAACACTTCCTCATTCCACGGACCCGTGTAGCTGATTTCACCCGCGAGGTCACCACGAATTTCACGCGGGTTCTCTTGGAGTTGAATCCACAGCAAACCCTTTCCCTGCGGGACGCGTGTCGGGTCAACGGTTGCGGGCTGACCGACCACGATTGTGGGACGACGGGGTAAGAAACCACGATTAGCGGCATTAACGCTTTCAGAGAGTGAATCCATACCGTCAAGCACATGCACGAGTGCAGCTGATTCCACCCGTGAATCCACCCATGCCGGTGGTTCTGAGAGTGCAATGTGAATCTGGATCGCAGAACGACCAAATCGGAATTGCTCGGCGGATTTTTTGGAAGATTCACCAACGACGGAAGTGGGCAGCAGTTGCTCATAGAGGGCGTGTGGAGTGACAGAAGCAAGTACTGCTTTCTTGGCCGTAAATGATTCACCCTGCTCTGTTGT